>JBEVND010000398.1:0-5784 GCA_040508285.1 Rariglobus sp.
CCGATCGGTGGCCATCATCGAAGGTCGCCACGGCTCCGGTCGCTTCGAACTCGCGCTCAGCGCCGCCGATCCGGACAACGCGCACCGTTTCGTCTGCCACGCCGACGAACTCACCGCGACGCACCTCGATACGTTGCTTAAACCTGCACACGCTGACGCCCGCCCGACGTTGCTGGTCGTCCTCGAGGCGGATCGCCTGCCCGTCGAACAACAAACGCTGCTTGAGGATTTGGTGCGCGGTCGCGTCGCATCACAAGCGCCGCTGGCAGGACGCCTGCGCCTCGTGCTGTGTGCGCAACAGTCGCTCTGCGATCTGCATTTCAACGAGTTCCTGCTCCTGCGCGCCGTCACGGCAACGTATCAGGTGCCCGATTTCAACGACCGTTGGCAGGATTGGGCCGAGATCGCACGAGCCATTCTGCGCCGCGCCGGCTCCGGTCGTGGCACGCTGAGCCCCGAGGCCGCCAAATGGATCGACCGCCATCTCTGGGCGGGCGACTACATGCAGCTGCATCGCACGGTCGAGCTGGCGCGCCGCATTGCTGGCGTCACCACCCTGATTAACGACGCGCACCTCGCCGCGGCGTTTGCCAAAGAGCCGCACTGCGATGAACCGCTTTTCCACGACTTATTGTTCCACCTCCATTCGGGCGACGAGTGACATCTCAGGACCAATCAGTTGAGCGATCGCCGAGCTGGTTTTCGCGAGTTTCGCCCCACTCACCATTCGCCCGAGTTCGTCGCGCACGGGCGGGCGGCCACGTGATTTTTGCGCGTTCTTTCTTGGTTAAGACGGGCACCACGCGCCCGGTCTTCGGTCCGTGCAAGGCATGGCTCTGAACATTCACGACACCCTTCAGCTCAATAGTGGCCGGCACATCCCGTTGCTCGGCTTCGGCACTTGGAAACTCAAAGACGGCCAGGAGGTGAAGGACGCCGTGACCACCGCTCTCAAAGTCGGTTATCGCCACATCGACACCGCCGCCGCCTACGAAAACGAGCACGGCGTCGGTCAGGCCATCCGTGAGAGCCACCTTCCCCGCTCGGAGGTGTTTATCACCACCAAGATCTGGAACGACGACATTCGCAAAGGCGCCCAGGGCGTCGTCGAAGCCTGCCACCTTTCGCTCGAACGCTTGGGCGTGAGTTACGTGGACTTGCTGCTGCTCCACTGGCCCATCGCGGGCAAAGACCGCGAAGCGTGGAAAGCGATGGAGCAACTTTATCACGATGGCGTGGCCCGCTCCATTGGCGTGAGCAACTACCTGCCGCACCACCTCGACGCACTGCTGCAGCCCGGAGTCGCTGTCACCCCGATGGTCAACCAGATCGAGTTTCACCCTTACCTCCTCCAATCCGGTCTCGCCGCCGCCTGCCGTGCTCACGGCATCGCTCGCGAAGCGTGGTCCCCGCTCATGCAGGGTAAAATCACCGAGGTCCCCGAGATCGTCGAAATCGCCAAGCAGCATGGCAAAACCCCTGCACAGATCGTGCTCCACTGGGACTTGCAGCACCAGGTCATCACCATCCCGCGCTCTTCCAACACCAAGCGCATCGCGGAAAACGCCGCACTCTACGACTTCGAGTTGTCCCCCGGTGATATCGCCGTGCTCGATCAGCTGGATCGCAACCAGCGCTTCGGACCCAACCCCGACAAGTTCGATTTCTAATCGAAACGACTGCGGACGAATCCCGCCGGCTGTTTCCACGTGGTGAATCTTCCATCCACGCGCCTTTTCGTTGCCATTGAGCCGACCTCGCCCGTCAGGGACTCGTTGGCCGCGCTGTCCACCGATCTCGCCCGCGCGCGTTGGACGCCGCCCGCGCAATTGCACCTCACCTTGCGCTTCATTGGTGATGTATCCGATGAAGCACGACAGCAGATCGAATCCGCCCTCGCCGGTGTGCGCGTGCAGCCGTTCTTCCTCGCCGTCGAGACGACCGGCCGTTTCCCGCCACGCGGACACCCCTCAATCGTCTGGGTGGGCGTTGATGGACATCCGCACCTTCACCAACTTCGCCAGCAAGTGGACGATCGCCTGCTCAAAACCGGGGTGCCGTTCGAGCTACGCCCGTTCGTGCCGCATTTCACGATAGCCCGAACGCACGAGTCGGCGGAAGGTGCCGTTGTGCAATGGCTCAAACAACACCGCGACTTCGCGGGCCCCGCGTGGCGCGTCGATGCGTTTCACCTCATGGCCAGCGAGCTCACGCCCGCGGGCGCGAGCCACCGAATCGTGAAGACCTTTCCGTTGACCGAAACGCCGTAACCGAAAACTCAATACGGCCCGCGAATGTGCGCCGCGACACGGTTCGCATAAAAGGAAGCGAGCTCCGCGTGTTCGTCAGCCGCCAGCGGTTGCAGCGCCGCCGCCGCCACGTTGTCCGCCACCTGTCGCGGATTCCGCGCACCGGGAATCACCACGGTCACCGCTTCGAAATCGAGACACCAGCGCAGCGCCCACGCCGCCATGGTCACGCCGGCCGGGACGCGTTCTTTCAGTGCGTCGGCCAGCTCGAGACCTTTCTCAAATGGCAGCCCCGCAAACGTCTCGCCCACATTGAAGCGCTGCCCGTCGCGGTTGAACAGCCGGTGATCGTCGGCCGCGAACTGCGAGGCTTGGGTGAGTTTGCCCGCGAGCAGCCCACTCGCGAGTGGGAGGCGCACGATCAAGGCGACTTGTTTTTCCAGAGCGGCGGCGAACAGCGTCTGCACCGGCTTCTGGCGGAAAATATTAAAGATGATCTGCAGCGAGGTGCAGCCCGTGCGTTCAACGCAGAAAGTCGCTTCGTCCATCGACTCCACGCTCGCGCCGTAAGCCTTGATTTTGCCTTCCGACTTCAACTCTTCGAGCCAGGTGAAAATCTCGCCGCGCGTAAGCACCTCGGTCGGGATACAATGCAGCTGAGTCAGGTCCAGCGCATCGACGCCGAGTCGTTTGAGGGAAGCCTCGGTGAAGCCGCGCACTTGATCCCGCGTAAAACCGTTTGGCCAGTTGTTGCGGCCCAGCTTGGTCGCGACAAACACCCGGCTCCGTGCCACCGGCGCTTCCTGCAAAAACTGCCCGATCAACGACTCGCTGCGTCCGCCGCCATACACGTCCGCCGTGTCGAAAAACGTGACGCCAGCCTCATACGCCGCGCGCAACGTATCGAGTGCCGTGTCGTCACTCACTTCGCCCCAGCCGCCGCCGATTTGCCATGTGCCTAGACCGATTTCGCTTACGCTGCGGCCGGTTTTTCCAAAGGGGCGGGTATTCATCCCGTCACCGTGTCACCCCGCCCACCCAACGCAAGCGGGCGACGTGAAGGGACACCACGAGGGCATTTCACCCTCGCCCACCGGCACTCGGAACCGCCCAACCGACTGGCGCGTGAGCGCATTGCACAACTCAGCCGCCAAACGGAAATATGCATCGCGTTTATACATGCTAAGTTCTAAAATGATCGAACCAGCCGGAATCAATCGAGCGCTTGTTGCACAACGCACAGCCTTCGACCACGCACCGGCCTTACCATTATGAGAGACGACTATTTGAAGAGCGCCCTGCAGGTCATCGATGATCCCATGATCCTGGTCAACGTCGTCTCCCGCCGCGTCAAACAACTCCGCCACGGTGCCCGCCCCTTGGTCGAATCGCTTGAAAAACTCTCCGCCGAAGACACCGCGCTCCGCGAAATCTCTGAAGGCAAAATCACCTACACGCTGGCCGGCGCCGGCGAGGCCTCGCGCACCCGCGTTGGCGGTTGATTCACCGGGGAGCGTCTAACGCTCACTCGTTGGCCCGTGGTTCAGACGCCGCGGGCGTCCGTTCGGATCTCCACGCGATTATCGATGCGCTTGGAAAGATCCACCGGGTCTCCGACTTTCACCGAGCCCGGCACGATCTGGTAGGCCCACACTTGGAAATAGCTCAGGTTGGCCCCGCCGTAGATCGTCGAAAAAGCCCCGTCCACCGCGTCGAGTCCCCGCGAGACCGTGATGCGTCCGATACGCGGCACATGGAAACGCGCATCCGTGGTCAGCCAGTTACCACCCAGGTAAACCTCGGCGTAAGCATGGAAATCCATGTGCTCCTTCGGATCGGGCACGCCGATGTCCGCAATGTGCCCGGTGATGTAGCGCGTCGGCACGTTGAACGTGCGGTTCAGCGCGATGTTCAAATGGGCGAAATCGCGGCACACACCGTATCCGCGCTGCAGGATATCCCACGCTGACAGATCGGGCCGGCCCGACATGTAGCGGTATTCAATATTTCGATGCAGCCACTCGCTGATCGCCTGCACGCGCGGCCAGCCATGTTCGATGTGGCCAAATTTCTCCCAGGCAAAATTGGTCAACTTGTCCGAGTCGCAATACCGGCTCGGCAGCGTGTAACGCAGCACATCCATCGGCAGCCTGGCCGTGTCGTCCGGCAAACGACCGGCGAACTCGTGGTTGTCCGGCAACGAAGACACTTTGACGATGGCGTCGTGAACGATCTCGTTCGCGCCCGGCCTCAGCTCCACCCGCAGCACACGGTTGCCGTGCACATCCTGATGTTCGTCGAATGGCAGATTATCCCCGAGCAACAAGCGCTCGTCCAACACCGCGTGATGCGCGCCGGGGCGGAGATTTAAATTGAGAACCAGCGAGGCCGCCCCCGTGGTCGCGTAAACCAGCCGGCTTCCTACGCGAAGAGTGATGTCGAGATCCGGACCGGCAGACTGATTTGAAGCGCTCGTGCAGGCATTTCGTGCGGAGTTTTCTTACATGCAACGGAATTAACCGTCCGCACAATGTCTTTGCCAACCGGCGATGAGTGGCGCTCATAGCAACCAGTCATGCGTCCTCATATCCTTGTCATCGACGACTCCAAAGCAGTGCGAATCCTCGCCCAGCAGGCGCTGGCCTCCTTTGACTGCACGGTGGGCGAAGCCACCAACGGCTTCACCGGCCTGTTCGCCATGGAGCGGACGTTCCCCAATTTGCTCCTCATCGACGTTGCCATGCCTACGATGGACGGCGTGGAAATGCTCACGATGATCAAGTCCCACAAGGACCTCAAAAAGATCCCCGTGATCATGCTCGTGTCTTCGACCGATCACAAACTGCTCCCCAAAATCGCCGAGCTTGGCGTGGAGGCGCAGATCAAGAAGCCCTTCACCCCCGCCGTCTTCACCGAGACCGTGTGCGGAGTCCTGAAACTAAAAACCCTCAAGCCCAAGAAGGCCTGAGGGTTTGGTAAGGTCAGCGCTTTTTGCGGCGCAACCAGCAGAGGCCGAGAACCCCAAGTCCAGCCAAAGCCGCATCGGCGGCCGGCTCAGGGATGGATGAAAGTGAACCTGCCGCGATGGGAGTATTCGCCAGAGTTTCATACGCCCATTCGTGAAGGATAAAACCGTTCGTTATGCGAGTGACTCGCGCCCAGCCGAAGTGCGGCTGATTGTCCACGGATGTATCGTTAAAGACAAAGCCGAAGTAACCGTCATCGTTAAGCTGGAAGTGATTATTGGCATTTGAACCAGAGCTCAGGTAGCTGGATCCGGTTCGTTCAAAATCCAAAGGATCAATAATTTCACCTGCTGCGAAATTCGTCGTCAGATTGTCCCCGCCCGGCCCAGTCCGACTGTTGCTCGCCACACTCGAATTCCAAAGCGACACCCACGTGCCAACCGACTCGGAAGTCAGACCGATGCCGAAATCGGTGCCGCCCAAAGCCGTCGTCTTCACCGATCCATACTTAATCTCGAATGAATACTTCGTAGAGCTTACGGAGCTAACCGTCAGATCGCCCCCATTCG
>JBEVND010000399.1:0-3274 GCA_040508285.1 Rariglobus sp.
GGCGCGGTAGTTGCCGAAGTCGTCGAAGGTGGGGATGAAGGTGATGTCGTTGACCAGCTTGGAGTCACGGAAGGTGTATTCGTGGTGAATACCGAGGTCCAAACCGAAGCTCTTCACGTCCTCGGTGGCGGGATTCTCGTAACCTTCATAACGGAACGCCAAACCCGCGCGGCCCGTGAGGATCTGCTGGGTTTTCTTGATGAAGTCGTAGCCCAAACCGCTCGCCGCGATGTTGTAGAGTTCGATGTCCTTCACGCGGTCGAAACCGGCTTCGTCACGAACATACCACGATTTGCGACCCGAGAAGTTGTTCGCGTAGTCGAAGCCGGCCTTGAATTTGTCCGAGGACGTCTCGCCGTCGGTCTTCTGGTAGTTGTAGGCGGTGTAGAACTGGAGGTTCTCGGGGCCGCTGATGCGCTTGGCGCGGGCGGCGATGGCGGTGCCGAACTGCTCGCTGTTACCGGATTTGCCCGTGATGTCGGCGGTGGCTTCGTAGGTCCAACGGGTCGCCAATGCGGCAAGCGCCGGATCGGTGCCGCCGGGAGCCCACGTCGCGGCGACCTTGTCCACGGTGGTGGTGATGACGCCGTCAGTGCCGTTGATCTGGATCTTACCGTCGTTGGTCGCAGTGATCGGGCCGGACATCACGGTGCCGCCGGCGAGACGCACGAAAATCGGGTCATCGGTCTGCACGCTCTTCACCTCGCTCTGCTTGATGGTGATGTTGCCGGCGTAATCGGTGTTCAGCGTGATGCCGACGCCATCGATCTTGGTGACCTTACCGAGGAGACGCGCGCCGCTTTTCGTCTCAACGACATCGGCCCGCGCAACGGAGAAAACGCTCGCGCACAGGGCAACGACCGCAAGAGGAAGAAGGGTTCTGATCTTCATAGGAAAGGTCGATTAGGTAAACCACCCGTCCCGTCGTCAAACCCTGAGAGCCAGCCCGCTTGGTGAAAATTTACCCCACGGGAAAGGCGCTCGACACCACTGGGGCGGGTGCGTTGCTTCGCCATAGAATGCCCGCCGATTCCACACACCGCCCTTCGCTCATTCTTGCCGATCGCTGGCAGGACTACCAACTCCTCGACTGCGGCGATGGGATGAAACAGGAGCGCTGGGGCGACGTCGTCCTTGTGCGTCCCGATCCGCAAATCATCTGGCCCAAGCGCGGCGGCCCCGAATGGAAAGCCTGGGACGCCTTCTATCACCGTAGCGAAAAAGGCGGCGGCCGCTGGGAAAATCGCAAGCCCCTCACCGATTCCTGGCGCGTTCGCTACCAATCGCTCGACCTCACCTTCCGCATTCACCCGACGTCGTTCAAGCACACCGGCCTCTTCCCCGAGCAAGCCGTCAACTGGGAGTGGTCGTCCGCGCTCATCAAAAAGGCCCGCGCCGCCGGCCGCGAAATCAACGTCCTCAATCTCTTCGGCTACACGGGGGCCGCGACCTGCGCCGCCGCCAAGGCCGGTGCTAGTGTCACTCACATCGATGCCGCCGAGGGCATGGTGAAATGGTGCAAGGAAAACGCCGCGCTCTCCGGTCTCGCCGACGCGCCCATTCGTTTCATTACCGACGACTGTCTCAAGTTCGTCCGCCGCGAGCTTAAGCGCGGCAAAAAATACGACGCCATCATCATGGATCCGCCCACCTACGGCCGCGGCGCCACCGGCGAGATGTGGAAACTTGAGGAACACCTCTGGCCGCTCCTGACCGAGTGCCGCGAGCTCCTGACCGAGAAACCGCTTTTCTTCCTGATTAACGCCTACACGGCGCGCCTCTCGCCCACGGTCGTCGTCAACCTCCTCACCGAACTCATGAGCGGTCGCGGCGGCACCATCACCGGCGGCGAAGTCGGCATCCCAATCAAAGCCGACGGCAAGATTCTCCCCTGCGGCATCTACGGTCGCTGGGAAGCCTGAGCGCACCGCACGATGAAGCGCGCTGCTCCGTTCTTGTTAGCCGCCTTCCTGGCTGCGATCGCCCGCGCCCAATCTCCCGCCCCGTCCGAGCCCGCCGCGCAGCCAACGCCGCCGCCGGTGGTTCACGAGCGCCTGCGCTTCGGCTCCTTCACGCTCACCAGCGAGAACGACAAATACTTCGCCGGCACCGACGAACATTACACCAACGGCCTCAAGTTCTCCGCCCTTTCCACCAACCTGCGCGACTTCACGGACGAAAGCGTGCCCAAGCCCATCCGCGGGCTGTCGCGTTTGCTCGGCGGTCTCATCTCCGACGACAAACCCTACAAACTCGGTCTGTCCCTCGGACAAAACATCTACACGCCCGAGGACACGCAGATCACCGCCTACCAACCCAACGACCGACCCTACGCGGGCTGGCTCTATGCGGGCGTCGCGTTCCACGTCTATCATCCGCCCGCCACCGTTTCCGGACGCGCGCTGCTCGATGTTTTCGAGGTCACTGCCGGCGTCGTCGGCCCCGCCGCGTTGGGACGTGAGTTTCAAAACGGTTTCCACGACATCATCGGCGTCGAACACGCCGAAGGTTGGGACAACCAGATCAAGAACGAGCCGGGCCTGAACTTCACGTTCGAGCGCAAATACCGTTTCTCCACCGACCACGCCCGCACCGGCTGGGGCGCCGACTTCATTCCTCGCGCCGGCTTCACCCTCGGCAACGTCTTCACCTACGCCAACACGGGCTTCGAGGTGCGCACCGGCTACCGGTTACCCGCCGATTTTGGCAACAGCCTCATCCGCCCCTCCGGCGATTCCAACAGCCTGCGCCGTTCGCCCTTTAACATTTTTCTCTTCGCTGCCGTCGACGGACGCGCCGTCGCCCGCGACATCACCCTGGACGGAAACACCTTTCGCGACAGCCCCTCGATCGACAAAAAGCCCTTCGTTGCCGATTTCTACGCCGGCCTCGGTTTCGGCACGACGCGCTGGCAGTTCACCTACGCGCAGGTTTACCGCACCATCGAATTTGAAGGCCAAGAAGACCGCTCTGTCTTCGGCTCGATCAACGTCTCGTTCTTCTATTGAGCAACTGCCCTTCCTCTTTCCCGACCACCATGAGTCTCGCCGACAACTACTACGCTACCGCCACTGCCATGCTCGCCCGCGCCCGCGAGAAAAACATGCCGGTCATTCGCGCCGTCGCCCCGTCCATCGGGCAATCGATCGCCGCCGGCGGCGTGCTCCACACGTTTGGTAGTGGCCACTCCGAACTCATCGGCCGTGAGATCATCGGTCGCGCCGGCGGCCTCATGCCCGTCACGGGCCTGATCGATCCCGGCTATGGGTTCTCG
>JBEVND010000411.1:0-7138 GCA_040508285.1 Rariglobus sp.
GACGGCGACGAGTTCGGAGTAGGCTAGGCGGTCGCGCGTATCCAAAATGTAATAACCTAGCCCGGCGCGCACGCCGAGCATCTCGGCCGGCACGAGAACGATCCAGGCGATGCCCACGGCAAGACGCAGGCCGGTGAAGACGTGGCCGAGAATCGAAGGAACGATGATCTTGAAAACGGTTTCCCAGCCGGTGGCGCACAGGCTGCGCGCGAGGAGCAGGCGTTGCGGGTCAACGGCGGCGACTCCGGCGGCGGTGTTGAGGAGCAACGGCCAGACGGCGGCGACCGCGATCAAGAAGATGACTGGAAAATCGCCGAGGCCGAACGCCATCACTGCGAGTGGCATCCACGAGAGCGGCGAAACCATACGGAGAAACTGAAACGTGGCCGTCGTGGTGCGTTCGAGTCGCGGCCAGACACCGATGAGCACGCCCAACGGAATGCCCACGGCGGCGGCAACGCCTAGCCCGGCGAAGATGCGGCGAACGCTGGCCCAGAGGTGCGGCCACAGTTCTCCGGTGCGAATAAAGCCGGACAGCGCTTCAAACGAAGGTTTGGGCGAAAACGCCTCGAGGATCGGATCGCCCTGCCAGCGCCACGCCGCCAAGGCCCACCAGACCCCGAGCGTAACGGCGAGGCCGAGCCAAGGGAGCAAGCGGTCGAGGAGGGTGGTGGGCGTGGCAGACATCTGGCGGAAGGCGGAGCGGGGTTTGGCTGAAGCTTAAACGACGATGCGTTCGGTGCGGGTGAACGACTCGGGGAGGCCGAAGGCGGAGGCGCCGCCGATTTCGCGGAGGGCGGTTTTCACGAAGGAATCATCCACGAGGTCGCGGGCGGCGAAGGCCGGGTCGAGTTTGTCGAGGAAAGCGCGCTCGCCGAGGACCTGCGTGCCTTTGACGCGACGAACGAGTTCCTCGGTGTAGGACGGATATGGATACGGTTGGAAACCGATGCGCGGTTCGTTCCACTCGGGGTGCTGGATGGCGCCGGATTTGACGTAGGCGTCGACCTCGCGGTCGGAAAGCACGCGATCGACGACGGCCTGCGCGTGGGGGGTGTAGCCGAGTCCGCTTTCCTTGGAGAGAATGCGGGCGACTTCAGGGCGGTTGGAGTTGGACCAATGCTGGGCTTTGACAATCGCGTTGGTGACACGCTGAACCCATTCGCGGTTGTCGTTGATGGCGTCCTCGCGCACGAGGACGACGCAGCACGCGTGATCTTCCCAAACGTCTCCGGTGAAACGGGCGATGCGACCGACTTTCTTGGCTTCAGCGGCGGCGTTAAACGGCTCGGCCACGATGAAACCGCCGATGCTTTTGTTGGCGATGGCCGAGATCATGTCGGGCGGCGGGAGGACAACGAGTTTTACCTCGTCAGACGCGACCGCGCCATCGGCGTTGAGGTTGAGTTTCAGACCTTGTTTGCGCAGGAGATCCTGCAGGACAACGTTGTGGATCGAATACCAGAACGGCACGGCCACGGTCTGGCCGGCGAGGTCCTGAAGGCTGTTGAAATCGGGGCGAACGGTGAGGGCGGAACCGTTGGTGTGGTTCCAGGCGATGACCTTGGCGGGGAAGTTGCGACCGTAGCGGAGGGAAATCGTCATCGGGCTGAGCAGGTGGACGACGTTGACCTGACCGGCGACGAAGGCTTCGACGATCTGCGCCCACGAGCGGAAGAGGACGGGCTGCTCGGCGGTGAGGCCTTCCTTTTCGTAGAGCTTGTTGGCGTGGGCGATCAGGAGAGGAGCGGCGTCGGTGATGGGGAGATAACCGATTTTGACAGGCGTGTTGACGCCCTTGGGAGCGGAAGACTGACCGCGAAGAATGTTGAACGGTGCGAGGCTGATGAGGGAGGCGGCGGCTGCGGTCTTGAGAAAACGACGACGATCAAACGAGGGAGTGTTGAAGGATGACATGGTGGTTTTTGAACAGAGGAAATTAGGCGGCAGTCGCGAACGTGCCGGAGAGCGCGCCGAGGATCTCGGCGCGTAACGGAGCAAGTTCGAGCGTGCGGTCGAAGCGGGGGCGTGGCGTGCTCACGGTCCATTCGGCAAGAATGCGTCCGGGGTTGGGGGCCATTAGAAAAATGCGATCGGCGAGCAGAAGCGCTTCGTCGATGTCGTGGGTGACGAGCAACGCGGCCGTGTGATGCGACGAGATGACGTTGAGAAGCAGACGCTGCATCTCGACGCGCGTGATCGCGTCGAGCGCGCCAAACGGCTCGTCGAGCAAGAGCAGACGCGGCTCGCGCACAAGCGCGCGAGCGAGGGCGACGCGTTGCGCCATGCCGCCGGAGAGTTGGTCAGGTCGGGCGTGCGCGGCGTGGCTGAGACCGACGTCGGCGAGGGCGCGTTGCACGCGCTCGTCACGAATCGCGCGCGTGAGTGACGGGGCGTGTTTGAGCTGGAGGCTAAACGCGACGTTGGCAGCGGCGTCCAGCCACGGGAGCAACACGGGTTGTTGGAAAACGAGACCGACTTCGGGAGCCGGGCCGTTGAGCGGGCGGCTTTGGATTTGCAGTGTGCCGGTATCCACCGAATGCAGACCGGCGATGGCTTTGAGGAGGGACGATTTTCCGCAGCCGCTCGCGCCGAGAAGGACCACGGTTTCGCCGGCATTCACGTTAAACGAAACATCGGTGAACGCGGTGACCGGACGCGTGCGGTGGCCGTAGGTCTTGGAGACGTTTCGGACTTCGAGCAGGGGAGTTTCAGCAGTGGACGGCATGTCAGGATTTTGGACGTAGCAGGCGGGCGAGTGCCGCGGCGGATTTAACGGGGGCCTGGCAAACGAAATTTTCGCAGACGTAGGCCGTGGCGCGTCCGCCGATCGGTTGCATGGAGACGAAGACATCGAGGTGAGGAGTGAGCCGCGCTTCGTTGAGACCGCCATCGGCGAGGATGACGGTGGAAAACGGCTGGAACGGTCGACGTGCCTCGGCGAGCAGCGCGCGGGTGTCGGGCTGATTCGGTGCGCCGGCGATGACGATTTGGCGGGCTTTGCCGGAGGCACCGAGTGAAGCGCTGAGGAGCACGGGGAGGCTTTGCGGCGACGCGGCTTGTTGCGCGGTGAAAGCGGCGAATACGGCGCGGGCGCGTTCGGAATAGAGCGGCGTGGCGGTCAGCGCGCCGAGCCGACGGAGGTTGTGCGCGGAGAGCGAATTCGCGGACGGTTCGGCGTCGTCAAAGTCCTGTTTGAGGCGAACGAGGACCGAGGCGTCGCCGGCTGCGGTGTTGAAGTAACCGCCATTTTTTTCGTCCCAGAACAGGCGGTCCTGGGTGGCTTGCAGCGCGAGTGCCTGATCGAGCCAGCGTGGGTCGAAACTGGCGTCGTAGACGTCGAGCGCAGCGTGGATCACCGAGGCGTAATCCTCGGCGAAAGCAGCGGGTTGTCCGGGGATGCGGCTGAGCTGCGCGGTTTTCGCGTCGAAGGAGGTCTTTAAGAGTTGAGCAGCAGCGCGAGTGGCGACGGTCAAGTAGCGTTCGTCGCCAAGAACCTGATACGCACGGGCAAAGGCGGAGATCGCGTAACCGTTCCAGGCAGCGATGATTTTTTCGTCACGATGTGGACGGGGAAGGCGGGCGCGTTCAGCAGCGGAAACGGTGTAATACGCGCCCTCGACGGGAGCAGTGGTGTCGGCGGAAGGAAGGCTTTCGGCGTCGAGTGCGGCGTAGAAGGCGCCTTCGGGTGACGTGAGTTCGCGTTCGACGAAGGCGAGCGTGCTGCGAACCGCCGTGGCCCAGCGGGCGTCACCGGTGAGTTGATACGCGTCGAGCAGGGCGAAGGTGATCTGCGCCTGGTCGTAGAGCATTTTCTCGTAGTGGGGAACGGCCCACTGGCGGTCCACCGCGTAGCGGTGGAAACCGCCGCCGATCTTGTCGTGAAGTCCGCCATTCACGATCGCGGCGAGGGAATCGAGGGCGATCTGGCGGGCGCGCGCGGCGTTGTCGGCAGAGGTGTCGGCAGCGACTGCGTAACGGAAAAGGTAATGGAGGCGCGGTGCGTGCGGGAATTTCTCGTCGCGACCAAAGCCGCCGTGTTCTGGGTCGAAGCTCGCGGAGAGTTGATTGAACGCGGCGTCCCAAGCGGCGGGACCGAACAAGTTGGACGCGGCGGTGGAGCCTGCGGGGGCGAGGGCGGATTGTTGCAGGGCGCGGGTGATTTTGGCGGCGTGGGCGACGACTTGGTCGCGTTCGCTTTCCCAGCCGCGGGCGGCCGCGCGGGCGACATCGATAAATGCCGGCAGGCCGTCGCGCGCCGTGGGCGGGAAATAGGTGCCACCGAGGAAAGGCTGCAAATCGGGCGTGAGCCAGACGTTGAGCGGCCAGCCGCCCTGACCGGTCGTGGCGGCGACAAAGGTCAGGTAGATGCGATCGATGTCGGGACGTTCTTCGCGGTCGAGTTTGATCGAGATGAAGTGCTTATTGAGGAACGCGGCGACCTCGGCGTTGGCGAAGGACTCGCGCTTCATCACGTGGCACCAGTGGCACGTCGAGTAGCCGGACGAGAGGAAGATGGGCTTGTTTTCGCGACGGGCCAGCGCGAGGGCTTCCTCTCCCCACGGATACCAGTTTACGGGGTTGTCGGCGTGCTGGCGAAGGTAGGGCGACGAGGCCTTGGCCAACGCGTTCTCCGCCACGGCGGAAACCGTGGTCAGGGCAATCAGCGCGGCAGTGAGGAGAACGCGGATCATTGACCGAAGGCGCGGCGAAGTTTTAGGCCGGCGAAGACTCCGCCGACCATCGCTGCGGCGAAAATCCAGCCGGACACGGCGAAGACTTGGACGCCTGAGAGGAGCGTTCCCACGGTGCAGCCGAGCGCGATCATCGAGCCGAAGCCGAGGAGCACGCCGCCGACGAGCGCGAGGACCACGCGTTGCCAGGATTGTTTCTCGGGCGTGAACTGGCCGGCGAGGAGTCCGCTGGCGAGCGCGGCGACGATCAGGCCGAGGACAAACAGCGCGTTGGGTGTGAACGCGGCGCCGGCACGGTCGGCGGTGGCGCAACCGGCCAGACCGTCAAGGCCGGGTAGCGTGTCAGGCACGAGGCCGAAGTGTCCGCCGAGCTTGCGGGAAAGCCGGCCAAGTTCCGCGGTGACACCGAGTGGCGTGGCGCGCAGGTAAGCAACGGCACCGAGAAGACCCACGCCGAGACCGCCGATCCAGTGCGGCCAACGCGTCACAAACACAGCGCGGGCAATGGTGCCCAGAGAGCGCGGAGCGGCGGGTCCGGTGCGTGGGAAAACGTCACCGCGGCGCCACACGAAAAACGCGATCACGGCGATGGCGCCGAGTTGCAGCGCGAGGCTGCCGGCGTAACCGAGATTCTTGGGCAACCAGACGACGGGTGCCTCGGTCACGGCGCGAAGGTAGAAAAATTCCCACGCGTTGAAGCCGAGGATGAAGCCGCCGGCCGCGCCCACGATGGCTAGGGGGGAAAGCAGCGAACCTTCGCCGAGACGATAGAAGTGGGCGCTCAAGCACGAGCCGGAGAACGCCATGCCGGCGCCGAACGTGAAGCCACCGGCGAGCAAGTGCCAGCCGGCCGGGCCAAGGTGCGCGCGGGGAGGGAAGTGGCCGGCTTCGGGAAACGGGACCCACGCGCCGAGGACGATAAAATAACCGATGGTGCCGGCGGCCAGGGCGGCCAGCAGACCGAGGACGGGACGTGCGTCACGCTCCTCGATGAATTCGCGGATGCCGCAGTAAAAGCAGAAGCGGGAGCGTTGTAACAGGAATCCGAATACGGCTCCGCTAAACAGGGCCCACGAGGCGGCGCGGCCGTAGGTTTCACTGCCATGCAGGTGAAAGCCGGCGACGAGGAGGCCGGTGAGGAGCACGAGGGCCAGCGGGCGGTTGATGAATCGGATGGTCGAAGTTGCCATGTGGAAGGCGGGGAGACGGGCGAATGCCGGGGTGGCGGCGTATCGGGAGGAGGCGGGATGAAGAGGCGAAAATCCTCCCGTCGCCTCCGATGGAGAGCGCGACGGGAGGACAAGATCGCCAGCGGATGCAGGCGGGCGGAAGGGCGATTATTTGCCGTTCCAGACGGTGCCAGCCGGATTGTCGATCGGCACGCCGACGGCGTTGCCGTATTCGGTCCAGGAGCCGTCGTATTGTTTGGCCGGATACCCGAGGATCTGGCTCAGGGCGAACCAGCTGTGGCTGGAGCGCTCACCGATGCGGCAATAAGCGATGGTGGTCTTGGAGCCGTCCACACCGACGTCGGCGTAGAGTTTCTTGAGCTCTTCCTTGGACTTGAAGGTGCCGTCTTCGTTGACGGCCTTGCCCCAAGGAACGTTTACGGCCCCCGGGACGTGGCCGGCGCGGACGGAGAGTTCCTTGCTGTTGGCGGGGGCGAAGAGCTTGCCGTTATATTCGTCGGCGGAACGGATATCGAGGAGCTTGGAGTCGGACTTGCCTTCGGCGACGGAGACGACGTCGGTGAGGCGGGCGCGGAGGTCGGTGTTGACCTTGCTCACTTTGTAGGACGTCGCGGAGACGATGGTGGGAGCGGTGTCGAGGGGGCGCTTTTCAGCTTCCCACTTTTTGCGACCGCCGTCCACGAGGCGCACATCGCCGTGGCCGTAGACGTTGAAAATCCAGGCGCCCCAGGCGGCGAACCAGTTGTTGTTGTCGCCGTAGAGGACGACCGTGGTGCCGGGCTTGATGCCGAGGCGGGAGGCGAGGGCTTCGAATTGCTCCTTGGAGACGATGTCGCGGCGGACGGTGTCAACGAGGTCGCTGTGCCAGCTAACGTTGGCGGCGCCGGGGATGTGGCCTTTTTCGTAAAGGCCGGGATCGACGGAAACCTCGATGATGCGCACATCGGGGTTGTTGGCGTTTTGGGCGGCCCACTCGGTGGTGACGAGCACGTCCTTGGCGGAGAGCGAGGCGGCGAACGCCAGAGCGGCGAGCGCGCCGGTTAGAAGGCGGGAGGTGAGACGGTTCATGCGATGGAAGGACTGACTTAATCTGTGTGGTGCCAACCCGCGTAGGCGGAGCACCGGCTTCGATCACTTCCATGATGTATGGTCAGCGTCTGAGAGGTTTTTCATCGAGTCTCTCTTAGGTAGAGTAGACGCGCAGCGACTCGCCGCGTTGAGGACGGAGAAAAAACACAAATGGAATTAGGTCAA
>JBEVND010000443.1:0-3948 GCA_040508285.1 Rariglobus sp.
CCTTTTTTTGGGCCCGCCCATTCCATCGCCGATGAAGCCGATAAGCACAGATGCTAAAACCCCGCGCGGCGGTTTTTATCTGCGCCTTACCGTGCCCTCCTCGATTAATCTTCGTTACCCATGATTGATTGGACCCATTGGCACAACGAACCGCACCTCGTCGGCGGTCTCATCTTGCTGGGCTGGCTCTACGCGCTGCTCACCGGCCCGCTGCGTTCGCGCGTAGCCCCCGGTGCCGCCTACCCGCGCGGTCACGCGATCCGGTTCTACTTGGCGCTGGTCGTCTTCTATCTGGCGGTCGGCTCCCCCCTCGACCAGATCGGCGAACGCTTCCTGCTCAGCGCGCACATGGTGCAACACCAGCTCATCATGTATGTGGCCGCCGTGCTCTTCCTGCTCGGCCTGCCCGCCTGGCTGGTTGATCCGGTGATCGCGCATCCGTCGCTTCGTCACGTCTCGCGATTCTTTACCCGACCGCTGATCTGCGGCCTCATCTACACCCTCGTCTATTCCATCTGGCACGTGCCCGCGCTCTACGACTGGGCGCTGCAAAACCGCTGGGTGCACATCGCCGAACACGTCATGTTCTTCGGCGCCGCGCTCTTCTACTGGTGGCCGATCATCAGCCCGTCACGCGCGTATCCATCAATCAGCTACGCCGCCCAAATGCTCTACCTCATCGGCGTGGTCATCGGCATGACGCCCGTCTTTGCCTTCATCGCCTTCTCGGGCGACATCCTTTATCCCACCTACGAATACGCGCCGCGCCTTTTCGCCAATTTCAGCCCCGCCGAGGATCAGCTCATGGGCTCCGTCATCATGAAAATCGGCGGCATGGGCGTTACCTTCCTCGTCTTCATCGTGGCGTTCTACAAGTGGTATCAGGCCTCCGAGCGCGGAGCCGGAAAAGCCTGATCCAACTCGCCGCCGCCGCGTCGCGAAGGCGCGGTTCAGGACATGATTGCGCGGCGAACGGCACGCGTCTTGGTCGGCCACGTCTCGCGTTCGCTTTAGATCCACTCAACGCACCAGCCGGCTTCGCATCGCGTCAGCCTGCCCCTTCGGAAAACCAGGCAGCAGCGGATCGATCGTGTAACCGCCGTGGATCTTTTCGCCCCGCATAAACATCCAGTCCGAGATGTCCGCCTTGTTGACGCGCCAGTCTTGGCCGATCCGGACGTTTTTCACGATACCCGGTTCGTTGCCGATCTTCCCCGCGAACACCCCGTCCTTGAACGAAACATCCGTGATCCAGAAATGCTCCGTCCCATTCGCATCGGTGATCGGTGCCTTGACCGAAAACGAATCCGCACCCTGCGCGTCCAGGACTGCGATGAATTCATCCACGCTTCCTTTGGCTTTCGCGATCGCCGCGTTCATCTCCACCTGATCATACGAATCCACGAGCGTCTCCGGACGCTTCGAGCAACCGGCCAACAACACCAAAACGCTGAGCAGGAGTAACGGTCGTTTCATAAAGTTTAAAAGATCGTTAGCGTGCGGCGCACCTCGACGCGAGACGCAGCTGGTGTCAGAACAACCTATCCTTCGCGATCATCACGCAGGACCCCCAACGCCCCGCCCCGACACGGATCACCGCGCCCCGCCTGCACGCCGTGGCTCACAACGGAAACAACACCGGCACCAACAACACCGTGGCGATGAGCACCAGCACGGTAAACGGCACCCCGATCTTCACAAAATCGCCGAACCGATAACGCCCCGGCCCGAGCACCAGCGTGTTCACCGGCGAAGACACCGGCGTCATGAACGCGGCCGACGCCGCCAGCGCCACCGTCATCGCGAAGGGCAACGGCGAGGCGTCCAGTTGCTCCGCGATGCCCACCGCCACCGGCACCATCAGGACTGCCGTCGCCGTATTGGAGATGAACAACCCGATCGCCGCCGTCAGCACAAACAGCCCGCCTAACATCACGCGCGGCCCTGCGTCGCCAAACAGATCCACCACGCCCCCCGCCGCCAGCGCCACACCGCCCGTTCGCTCCAACGACAACGCGAACGGAATCATGCCCGCGATCAACACCAGGCTCTGCCAGTGGATCGACTTGTAGGCGCTCGGCATGTCCACGCAGCGAAACGCCCCCATCAACAGACACGCGATTAACGCCGCCACCACATTCGGCACCCAGCCCGTCACCATCAGCACCACCATCACCACGACGCTCACCAGCGCATACGGCGCCCGATCCCGCGCCGGCGCCACCTCGGACGCTTCCGCCGGCAAGCTCAACACCAGGAAATCCTGCGCCTGCGACTGCAGCTGACGCACCGCTTTCCACGGGCCGATGACCAACAACGTGTCGCCCACCGCGAGTTTCTCTTCCAGGAATTTCCCCTCAATCGCCTTTCGTCCCCGTCGCAGCCCCACCACGTTCAGCCCATGGCGGCGGCGAAACTCCGCCTCCAGCACCGTCTTCCCCGCCAGCCCCGATTCCGGCGGTAGCGCCACCTCCGCCATGCCGACCTCGTGCGACCGGTCCGCGAAATAACCGCCCTGCAACGGCAACGCCTCAAGTCCTGCGTTGGCATAAAAATCAACCGGCTCCGCCTCATGTGCCGGCATATCCACCAGCAACACGTCGCCCGCCCGCAACTCCGTCGATGCCGCCGGCGGCAGCACCGTGCTGTTAAACCGCCCCTCTCTCTCGATCGCCACCACATTGGCCCCGTAATCACGCCGCAGCCCCAGCGTGTGCAACGGCTGCATCACCAAAGGCGAACTGGCACGAATCCGCAACCGCCTCGCCCGCCCCGCCAACCGGTAATCCGCAATCAAATCCTTAAAACCACGTCGCGCCGTCCCGTGTCCCCCGTGCACCGTCTCCTCTCCACGCCCACCCAGCCAACGCCGCGCGACCAGCATGTAACCAACTCCCATGGCCAAAACCACGAGCCCCATCGGAGTGAAACTGAAGAACCCGAAACCCGCGTGCCCCTCGCGCTTCAGCGTGCTGTCCGCCACCATGTTGGGCGGCGTGGCCACCAACGTCAGCATACCGCTGATCAAACCCGCCACGCTCAGCGGCATCATCAATCGCGAAGGCGACATCCGCATCCGCGAAGCGATGCTCAACACCACCGGGATAAAAATCGCGACCACGCCCGTCGAACTCATCACCGAGCCGAGCACCGCCACCGACAGCATCAGCAGCACGATCAGCCGCGTTTCGCTTTGCCCCGCCCGTTTCACCAACCAGTCGCCCATCCGATAAGCGACGCCCGTGCGCACCAAACCCTCGCCGATCACAAACAACGCCGCGATCAAGACCACGCTCGGGTCCCCAAATCCCGCCAACGCCTCGTTCATGTTGAGGACACCTGTCAGCGGCAGGGCGACAATCACCAACAAAGCCACCACGTCCATCCGCGGCTTGTTGGCGACAAACAACCCGATGCACACACCGAGCAACCCCAGCACCATCAATAGATCAAAATTCATCGTAAGGCTGCGGCAGCAACCCGCCGCAAACCGCTCATCTGGATAAAACCCGCTCGCCACCGCAAGCCCCCGATAAGTCGAAGCCGCGGGGCCTCAGGAGCAAACGACCGTCGGGGACGTCCGCGGCCCTAGCTTCACCTTCCGAGGCGGCGCGATCACCACGAGCGCTGAAAGTCTCCTCACGCAGTTAACCCGTATCAGGCTCAGCCCTGCTTCCGCAGAGCCCGGTAGAACTCAGAATCGATGGATTCAGACGATATATTTTTGAGCTCCCCGATATGCTTCAACTCGCAAGCCGCCTCGTCGGAAAGAGATTTAGAAAGGTCCAAGATATCCTTATCAAACCCGTCCACCCGCTCAGCCTCCATGGTGACCAACTGCATTTGGTTGAGATAATTAAGAAGGACATGATGAGCCCCGCCGATCGTAGCGTGAAAAATCGCAACCTTCTCTTTGTTCGCGGCTTCTTGCTGCCGAACCGCGTATCG
>JBEVND010000463.1:0-3673 GCA_040508285.1 Rariglobus sp.
GTCGCCGGTATCATCAAGTGGGCTTAAACACGCTCCCTAATGAACAACGACTCATCAACCGACGGACGGATTTTGCTGACCGGCGGCGCGGGGTTCCTCGGACAAGGCTTCCTGGCCTCGCTCGATGCTCAGACTCGTTCGCGCTGCGTTTGTATCGTCCGTAAAACTACACCTGAACTCGCCGCCTCGGTCGGCGTGGTGGTCGAAGGATTTTTCGGCGACGTCACGACATTGGCCAAGCTCGACGCTTATCCGATCACCACCGTGGTGCACCTAGCGGCAGTCACCGGTGGTTGCAGTGAAGAGGACGCGATGAACATCAATATCGCCGCCCCGCGTGTCTTGCTGCGTCACTTCTCGGATCGCGGTTGCCGTCGCTTCGTTCTCGCCAGTTCGATCGCCGCGGTCGGCTTGCAGCGCACGGATTTTCAACCGCTCTCGATGCCCATCGCCGACACTCATCCGTGCCTGGACATCGACGGCTATGGGTTCTCCAAATTCATGATGGAACAGGTCGCGGCCTATCACCACCGGCAGAACCCTGCGCTCACCATTTACTGCCTGCGCTTTGGGGTGATCAGCCCCGACGAAGCACCTGACGCGCCCTACGTCGCACCGAGCTCGCCACCTGCGTGGACGTATGCGCATTTCTCAAAAGTGCGCCGACGGGACGCGGTGGGTGCGCTCAACTTGGCGCGCACTAAATCCTCGGCCGGTGGCTTCCACGTTCTGAACATCGTGGCCCGCCAAGCCGATCTTGGCACCTCCGTGCCGGAGCTGCTGGCTAAGTGGTGCCCGCAAGGCCCGTTCGATCTCTCCGCCTACGAAGTTGCCGGCCACGAGCGCGACGCCGTGTTCTCCACCGCGCTGGCGAAACAAGAGCTCGGGTTCACCGCCGAGTGGCCGTGATCGTGGACTTACGCTTTTCGGTTATGCTGCAGGAGCTCGCTCGGAGCGACTCCGTGCACCGCCTTGAAGCAACGTGAAAAGTGATACGGGTCGGCGAAGCCCACCCGATTTGCCGCCTCCTTCACCCGTCCGCGACCTTCGACGAGAAACGCCGCCGCGAGGTTCATCTTACGCCGGAGCAGATACTGATACGGACTCGTGTCCTGATATTTCCGAAACAGCCGGCACACGCTTGATTCTTCGAGGCCGGCCGCAGCCGCGATTTCGCGCAACGTGTGCAGGCGTTCGGCCTCCGCATCGATCAGCGCCTTGCAGCGCTGGAAGTTTTCCTGCGCCGGATCGCCCTGCGCCACCGCGCCGGCGGCGTCCTCGATTTTGAGCAACAACAGCTCGAAGAGTTGCGCGCAGATAGTCTTGGACAATGCGCTCGTGCGCTGCCCTTCACGCATCAGATCTTCCACCACGCTGCGGATCTCCGCGTGCGCCGCCAAAGTGCGCGCCTGCCCCGGCCCCACACCCGCTTTTCGGAGACGTTTCGCAATCCCCTCGCCGCTGATGCACACGAAGTATTTCAACATCGGTCGCGCCGGATCGGTCCGCATCGCGCAGCGCGTGGACGGAGCGTAGGCGAAAACGCTTCCCGCCTTTAACGCGTGCGTCACTCCGTCCAACTCAGCCACGCCCGCGCCTTCGGCCACATATTCCAAGCCATGATACGCATACGACCGGCGGCGGATTTCGTAATCGGCGTTGCAACGCTCCCGCCCGCCCAGCGCGACAGACACGGTTTTACCGCCCGCCTCGGGTGCCAGGTTAAGGAAGAAATACCGCGTCCCGGTCACCTGTTTTGACAGCAGACTCTCGGTGGAAGGCTGGCCGACTTTATCCATGCTTGTCCTTCTTTTATCCATTCTCCGGGACTTCCATCCAGAGTATAATGAGCGCGCTTTGATAAAACCGGCCTTCCGCCGATTATCTCTAGGTTAACTCCCCGCCCCGCGAACGCTCTCACCATGCCTAAAACTCCCAAGAAAACCGTATTGCTCGTCGCCAACGGCGATCTGCGCCAATCCGCCAACGCCACCTGCTGGGCCGCTCAGGCCGAGATGGAAAAGACGCTCACCGACGCGCTCGCCAATCTGGGCTACACGCTCAAGCGCACGCATCCCTACAAGAAGGACGTAAAGCACGGCTTCATCTCTTCGCAGAAGGAAGGCATGGAAGTATTCGCCGGCATCGATCCCGACGCACCGCTCATCGTTGCCGAGGCCGTCTGGCAGTATTCGCACCACATTCTCCACGGCCTCATCTCGCACCGCGGCCCGATCCTCACCGTCGCCAACTGGTCCGGCACCTGGCCCGGCCTCGTCGGCATGCTTAATCTCAACGGAGGTCTCACCAAGGCAGGCATCAAATACTCCACCCTCTGGAGCGACAACTTCGACGACGCTTACTTCCTCACCAAGCTCTCCGAGTGGCTCAAGACCGGCTCGACCAAACACAAAGACACTCACGTCAAGGCCCTCGCCAAGACCGCCGTGCCTGCGAAGGCCAAGGCCCTTGCCAAGAAGCTCGCCGACGAGCTCCGCGTAAAGAAGTCCATCATGGGCGTCTTCGACGAAGGCTGCATGGGCATGTATAACTCCATCATCCCCGACGAACTGCTTTTCCAGACCGGCGTCTACAAAGAGCGTCTCTCGCAGTCCGCGCTTTATTACGGCGCGACCCAGGTCAGCGACGAGGACGCCGAGGCGGTGTTCAACTGGTATAAAAAGAAGGGCCTCACGTTCCACTTCGGCAAAGACGAAGCCACCGAGCTCACCGAGGCGCAGGTCCTCTGGCAGTGCAAAACCTACATCGCCGCCGTGCGCATCGCCGACGAGTTTGGCTGCGAGACCATCGGCATCCAATACCAGCAGGGCCTCAAGGATCTCCTCCCCGCCTCCGACCTGGTCGAGGGCACGCTCAACAACAGCGATCGTCCTCCCGTCAAAAACGCCGCCGGCAAAGTCGTGCGCGCCGGTGAACCGATTCCCCACTTTAACGAAGTCGACGAGTGCGCCGGCCTCGACGGCCTCTTTACCTATCGCGTCCACAAGGCTCTCGGCCAGCCCGTCGAGAACACGTTGCACGATCTGCGTTGGGGCGCGTTCGACGAGAGCGGCACCACCGACGAATACGTGTGGGTGTTCCTCATCTCCGGCAGCGCTCCTCCCGCACACCACATCGGCGGCTGGGCCGGCAGCGATTCACTTCGCCAGCCATCCATGTATTTCCGCCTCGGTGGCGGCACCCTTCGCGGTATCGCCAAAGTCGGCGAAATCATCTGGAGCCGCGTCTTCGTCGAGGGCGGCAAACTCAAGATGGACCTCGGCCGCGCCAAGGTCATCGCATTGCCCAAGGAGGAAACCGAGCGTCGTTGGAAACTCACCACGGTCCAATGGCCGATCATGCACGCCGTGACCTACGGGGTGGATCGCGAGGCCATGATGGCCCGCCACAAGAGCAACCACATCCAGGTCGTTTACGCCAACTCCGCCAAGGAAGCCGACCTCGCGCTCTACACAAAGGCGCAGCTCGCCGCCAACCTCGGCCTCGAAGTCTCGCTCTGCGGCACCAAGGCCGACGGCTCGGCGTTTTAACGGAGCTCTGCAGACACCATCCGCCTCTGATCGCCTTGCGGTTAACAATCGAGCGCGCCGGCCACTCGCCGGCCCGCTTTTTCGTGCCGAACTAAAACCAAGCAATCCGGTCTGCGAGGAAG
>JBEVND010000027.1:0-3262 GCA_040508285.1 Rariglobus sp.
GCCGCTGGCTTTTTCCTATGGGATGACCGAGACGGCGGCGATGGTCACGGCGTTGCGTTCGGACGAATTTATCGCCGGTGGACGTGGCAGCGGTGCGCCTTTACCTCATGTGCAACTGGTGCTGGACGCAGAAGGGCGCATCGGGGTGAAGAGCGCGTCGTTGTTTCGTGGATACTGGCCGAATATGCGTGAGGGCGACATTTGGTGGACGGACGATCTCGGGCACTTGGATGAACGCGGTTCGTTGCACGTGCGTGGTCGGCGCGATGCGTTGATCATTACTGGCGGCGAAAAAGTGGATCCGGCAGAGGTTGAAGCAGCGTTGCGTGCGACAGGTTTGTTTAAAGATGTGGCGGTGCTCGGTGTGTCTGATGCCGAGTGGGGCGAGTCGGTCGTCGCATGTTATTTAAGTGACGAAGCCGATTGCCCGGGAGGACAGAAAGCCGGTGAACAAGTGATTAACAGTCACCTGCTCGATCACCTCGCTCCTTACAAACGCCCTAAGCGTTACGTCGCGATCCCCGCCAGCCAGTGGCCTCGTAATGAGCAGGGAAAAGTGAATCGCGCGTTACTGCGTGCGGTGCAACTGACGGCCGGGGCTTAACGTAGCATTAAGCCACCGGGTAATCTTACCCACCGTAGGCACCCAGTCACCTCAGTCCGCGCCGACGGACGTGCTGCCATTTATCCACGCCAAAACGGGGGCGGGCAGGGGAAGACGTTCACGGGTTTTGGAAGAAATGCACACGTGCTCGGTGCGCACGACGGCGGCGCGTTTGTCGGCAGGGCTGGTCTTCCAAATCACGAAGTCGATCGCGTAACTGTTTTCCGTGAGCAGGACCGGCGCGACGTCGATGCGCAGCTTGTCGCCGCACAGCAGCGGGCGCAGGTAAGTCGCTTCGCTTTTGGCAACCGGCACGACTACGCCGTGATCGGCGAAGAAAGTCGCCAGCGGCACGCCTGCGGCGGCCAGTGCCTCTTCGTAGGCTTCATGGCACATCGACAGGTAACGCGCGAAAAACACCACGCCGGCGGCGTCGGTGTCGGGAAAGTGCACGGTGCGAGAGTAGGCGAAAGACATGTGGTCGCGGCGGAAGCTGCGTCCAAACGTTCAACATTCGACCCTCAACGTTCAACTCTCAACGTGCAGCAGGCCTGGGTTCCTCCGCACGTGCTTTGGTGCATTGCGATTTCTTCTCTTCCGAACCCGGGGACTGGAGATGTTCGGGAGGGCATCGGCTGTCGTGATTCACTTCGTTTTGGATTTTCGTGTATTTCGTGGGTTTCGTGGGCACATTCCGCTCTTCCTCCCATGAACAAAAATGACATCGCCGACGTGCTCACCGAGATTGGGACCCTGCTGGAGTTGAAAGGTGAAAACCCCTTCAAGACCCGCGCTTATCTGTCGGGCGCGCGGGTGCTGGAATCCATCGAGCAGGCCGAACTCGACACGCTCATTCGCGACGAACAGCTCAAAACGGTCAAAGGCATCGGCGACGCGCTGGCTCAAAAAATCCACGAGCTTCACACCACGGGCGGACTAAAATTTTACGACAACCTCAAAGCGTCCATCGAGCCGGGCTTGGTCGAGATGCTCGATGTGCCGGGCCTCGGCCCGAAGAAAATCAAAGCCATCCATGACCAGCTCGGCATCAGCACTATCGAAGGGCTCGCCGCGGCGTGCACCGATGGTCGCGTGGCCGCTCTCGCGGGCTTCGGCGAGAAGTCGCAGGAGAAAATCCTCGCCGGCATCCGTAACCGCGAAGCTTACGGGAAACGCCATCTCTGGTGGGAAGCGCAGGCGGTCGCCCTACCCATCGTGGCGGGACTGCGCGCGTTGCCCCAAGTCGCGCAAGCCGAGGCGGCCGGTAGCTTGCGGCGGGGCATGGAGACCGTGGGCGATCTGGATTTTATCGTGGCGTCCACTGAAGTCGCTCCGGTGGTCGAGTGGTTTGTGAGCCAGCCCGGCGTCAAAGAAATCACCGCGCGCGGCGAGACCAAAGCCAGCGTGCGCTTTGAGAGCGGCTTGCAGGCCGACCTACGGCTCGTGCCCGCCGCGCAGTTCGCCTTCGCGTTGCATCATTTCACGGGGTCAAAGGACCACAACGTCCAGATGCGCCAGCGCGCACTCGCCCGCGGTCTCTCGCTAAGTGAGTGGGGCCTCGTGCCGTCCGAAGGCGAAGGCACGGCCAAGGACAAAGCCGAGGGCGGTGCGCAGGGGATCAAGGTGGCCGATGAGACCGCACTCTTCGCCGCGCTCGACCTGCGTTTTATCCCGCCCGAGCTGCGCGAAGGACTTGGCGAAATCGAAGCGGCCGAGGCCGGCGAGTTGCCGCGGTTGGTGGAGCTGGGGGATTTACGCGGTGCGTTTCACAACCACACGACGGCTTCCGACGGTCGCAACACGCTCGCCGAGATGACTGCGGCCGCCGAGGCCCTCGGCTGGGAATATCTGGGCATCGCCGATCATTCCAAAGCCAGCGTGCAAGCCCGCGGTCTCACCGAGGAACGCCTCGTCGCACAGATCGCCGAAATTCGCGCACTCAATGCTTCGGGCCGTTACAAGACGCACGTCTTTGCCGGTTCGGAATGTGATATCTTGACCGACGGTCGCCTCGATTACGACGACGCGACGCTGGCGTTGCTCGATTACGTGGTCGTGTCCGTGCACGCTGCGTTCACGCAATCGTCCGCCGACATGACGGCGCGCATCATCCGCGCGATCGAGCACCCGAGCACCACGATGCTCGGACACATCACCGGACGTCTCTTGCTGCGCCGTGAAGCCTACCAAGTGGACTACGCGAAGATCATCGACGCCGCCATCGCCAACCACGTGGTCATCGAACTCAACGCGAGCCCGTGGCGCCTCGACATGGACTGGCGTCATTGGCGCAAGGCCGCCGACCGCGGCCTGCTCTGCGCCATCAATCCCGACGCTCACGAAACCTCCGGCCTAGAGCACGTGCGCGCCGGCGTGAACTCCGCCCGCAAAGGCTGGCTCACCAAAGAAAACGTGCTCACCACGCGTCCGCTTTCCGATGTGATGAGGTATTTCGCGAAATGATTTTGATGGGCCTTGTGGGCGTTACCTAGAAACTCTTTCGATATTCGAAACCAGAGGCGTCTACAAAGGTGAGGACGGATGCTTCTACGCGCGTCAACCGGAGGCCGGTGGCCCGGTCAACGAGGTCATTGAGGCGGTAGACGCGGTCGTTCATGATCACTTTGGGATCGGTATCGGAAACGCGGATACCGGATA
>JBEVND010000045.1:0-5597 GCA_040508285.1 Rariglobus sp.
CGATACCGAAGCGGCGGGCGTAGCCATCCTGCCACTCATAGTTGTCCATGAACGACCAGAGGAAGTAGCCCTTGACCGGCACGCCGTCAGCGATGGCGCGGTGAAGTTCGCGAAGGTAGTTACGCACGAGATCGCGGCGGTGAAGATCGTGAATCTCGCCAGCGGCGGTGACTTCTTCGACGTCGTAGCCGCAGCCATTTTCCGTGATGTAGATGGCGGGAACGTTGTAGACCTCGGCCGGCAGGCGGGTGCCCCAGTAGAGGACCTGCGGCATGATGTTGAGCCACGGGCAGCTGCTGCGGGGGAAGTCAGCGGGGAGCGGGAGCTCCTCGTAACGCTTGCCCTTGGCGGCGCGGACGAAGGCGCCCGTGTAGATGTTGAGGCCGAGGAAGTCGGTCGGCAGGCTGATGAGGCCGAGGTCGCCCTTCTGGACGTCGGGCATCGCGGCGCCCATGCGCTTTTTGTGGTCGGCGGAATAACGGCCGGTGTAGATGGGCTCGAGAATGCGGGAGTTCTTCTCGATGAACCAGGCGCGGGCGGCTGCGATGTCAGCCGGCGTCTCGGTGACGGGAACCGGAATGGCGGAGTTGTCGGTGATGCCGACGCGCGCGCCCTTGCCGCCGAAATTACGGACGGCTTTCACGGCGTGGCCGTGGCAAAGGAGGGCGTGGTGGTAGGTCTGGTTGACGACCTTGTCGCTTTCCTGGCGGCCGGGGGCTTTGTCACCGACTTTTGAATACCCGAGGAGGGTGAAGCAGACGATCTCGTTGAGCGTGATCCAGTTTTTGACGCGGTCACCGAGGGCTTTGACAACGGTCTCGGCGTAAACGGCGAAAGCGTCGGCAGTGGCGCGGTTGGTCCAGCCGCCGCGGTCCTCGAGGGACTGGGGAAGGTCCCAGTGGAAAAGTGTGACCCATGGGGTGATGCCATGCTTGAGGCAGGAGTTGATCAGCTTGTTGTAAAACTCTAGACCCTTGGGGTTCAGTTCACCGTCGCCATTGGGATAGATGCGGGGCCAGGAAACCGAGAGGCGGTAGTTCTTGATGCCGAGCTTGCGCATGAGCGCGAAGTCCTGCGGGTAGCGGTGGTAGTGGTCGTTGGCGACGTCGAGATTGTCTCCGTTGTGCACCTTGCCGGGGATGCGGGCAAAGCGGTCCCAGATGGACTCGCCTTTGCCATCCTCGAAGGCGGCGCCTTCGATCTGGGCGGCGGCGGTGGCGACGCCCCAGACGAAGTTTTTGGGGAAACTGAGTGGTTTGGGTTTGATGGACGACATGTTAGGAAAAAAGGAAAAGGGTTAGACGTCCGCCTCGACTTGGGCGGCGTGGTGGTTGCGCCAGCGATCGACGACCCGCTGGAAAATCGCGTTCGGTGACAGCCCGTGGGCGGCGCGAAGGATTTCCTGGCTGGTGCCATGCTCGACGAACGTATCGGGCCAGCCAATACGCTCGACCGCGGCGGGGCAGTCGGAGTCTTGCAACGCTTCGAGGACGGCGCTGCCAAAGCCGCCGGAGAGCACGTGGTCTTCCATCGTGACGATAAGCGGAATGCAGGCGGCGTGGCTGAGGAGAAGCGAACGATCGAGCGGCTTGACGAAACGGGCGTTCACGACGCCAACCGAAAGGTGTTCCTCGGCTTCGAGGCGCGCGGCGAGGGCGAGGGCGTCCTGCACCATGCTGCCGAGGGCCCAGATCATAATGTTCGAACCTTGTTTCAAAACCTCGGCCTGACCAAGGGGGAGGGCGACGGGAGCATCCTTGATCTTCACGCCGACGCCGGCGCCGCGCGGGTAACGGATGAATCCGGGTCCGGGGAGCTGGAGGCTGGTGTGCATCATGTCCACGAGCTCATCCTCGTCCTTCGGCTGCATGATCGTGGCGTTGGGCACGGGGCGCAGGTAGGCGAGGTCGAAGAGACCGTGGTGCGTCGGGCCGTCGTTGGGCGAAAGGCCGGCGCGGTCCATGACAAATGTCACGGGAAGATTCTGCAGCGCGACGTCGTGAATAATCGGATCGTAGCCGCGCTGGAGGAACGTGGAGTAAATCGCGACGACGGGCTTGATGCCCTTGGTGGCGAGACCGGCGGCGAAAATCACCGCGTGTTCCTCGGCGATGCCGACGTCGAAAAACTGTTTGGGGCACTCGGCCGCGAGGTGGGAAAGACCCGTGCCGCTCGGCATCGCGCCGGTGATGCCGACGACGGTGGGATCGGCCTTGGCGAAACGCACGAGCGCCTTGCCCATGACGTCCTGATAGTTGGGCGCGGGCGGCGTGACGGGCGCGACCGACGGCTTGAGGCTCTCGCCGGTGAGTGGGTCGTAGGGGCTGGCGCCGTGGAATTTCTCAGGATGCGCGATGGCGGCGTCGAGGCCTTTGCCCTTCTTGGTAAGGACGTGAAGAAGGACGGGCGTGTCGCAGTTCTTGGCAAACTCGAGATTCTTAACGAGTTCGTCGAGGTTGTGACCATCGATCGGGCCGAGGTAGCGTAGGCCGAATTTTTCGAACAACGACGACTCAACGAAAAAGTCCTTGGTTTCGCGTTTCCACTTCACCCACAGGCGATGCATGTCGGGTCCGCCAGGAAGGCCGGTGAAAAACTTCTCCAAGTCGTGGTGAACCTTGTTGTAGGTCGGGTGTGTAGAGAGGCGGTTGAGATACTTGGAGATCGCGCCGACATTTTTCGCGATGGACCATTCGTTGTCGTTGAGGATGACAACGAGGCGCTTGGTGGAGCTGACGACGTTGTTCAGTGCTTCAAGCGTAACGCCGCACGTAAAGGCGGCATCGCCGCAGAGAGCGACCACGTGTTCGCCGGTGCCGCGGAGATCGCGGGCGGTCGCCATGCCGAGAGCGGCGGAGAGCGCGGTGCCGGCGTGACCGGCGCCGAAGGAGTCGTGTTTGCTCTCGGCGCGGTAGAGGAAACCGCTCGCGCCGTTGGTCTGGCGGAGTTTTTTGAAGAACTCGCCGCCGCGGCCGGTGAGGAGTTTGTGCACGTAACCCTGGTGGGCGACGTCGAAGACGAACTGGTCGTCGGGCGTGGTGAACACGCGGTGGAGGGCCAGGGTGAGCTCGACAACGCCGAGGTTGGGGCCGACGTGGCCGCCATTGGTGGCGGTGACGGCGATGATCTCCTCGCGAATCTCGCGGGCGAGCTGGGGCAGCTGGTCGACGGAGAGCGCTTTTACGTCGGCGGGACCGCGAATACCTTCGAGGAGGCGGCGATGCGGAGAAGGCGAGGAGGCCGGGACGTCGGCAGGAGTGTTCATTAACGAGAAATACGGGTTGCGCAGAGCGAGCGTGGACGGGCGGTCTTATGCGCCGCGGTTGGTTTCAAACGGGGCCAGAGCCGCTGAACCGTCCTTCTGCTTTTTGAGCTGCTCGATTTTGAGTTCGGCTTCTTTGAGACGGGCCTCGCAGGTTTTGAGCAACGTGTTGCCCTCTTCGAACTTGGCGAGGAGCTCGGCCAGCGGGACGTCGCCTGATTCCATGGACTCGACGATGGTTTCGAGGCGCGCGAGGGCGTCCTCAAAGGAAGGCGATGGCTTGGTTTTGTCGTCCACAGCCGACCAACGTTGCGAGTGGCGGGAGGCTTTTCAATCAAACTTTGGGAGCAGGGTGCCGTTGCAAATTGGTGATTGGCGCGGGCAGGGAAACCGTTGGAGTCGGCGCATGGTTTTTACAGTCTTTGCAAGTTTGATCGTTGCCAAGTTGCTGGCTGAATTGGTGTTGGCGGGCTTGAACCGCGCGGAGGTCCGTCGGCATGCCGCGCAGGCACCCGCGGCGGTGGCGGCGATCATGGACGAGCAAACGTATAAGAAGTCGGTCGATTACACGCTGGCGAAGAACCGATTCGGCGTATGGTCGATGGTTTTCGACACGGGCGTGCTTCTGCTCGCGCTGGTAAGCGGAATCCTGCCGATGCTTTTTGGCGACGTGGGCGCGTGGTCGCCCGAAGGCAAATGGGACGATGCGTTGTTCATCCTGTTTGCGGGCGTGCTCCTGAGCATTCCCGGACTGCCGTTTGATTGGTGGGGGCAATTTCGTCTCGAAGGGCGCTTTGGCTTTAATAAATCCACGCCGGGATTGTGGATCGCGGACAAGTTCAAGGGGCTCGCGCTGGTATTTGTGATTGGTTTTCCGCTGTTGTGGGCGCTTTTGTCGCTGGTCGATTGGGTCGGGAGTTCGTGGTGGCTGTGGGGTTTCGGGCTGATGTTCGGCTTCCAGCTGTTGATGCTGGTGCTTTACCCGAAGTTGATCCTGCCGCTGTTCAACAAGCTCACGCCCTTGCCCGAGGGGGAGCTGCGCACGCGGTTGCTGGCGCTGTCGGAGCGCACGGGCTTCAAGGCATCCACGATCGAGGTGATGGACGGCAGCAAACGCTCGGGACATTCGAATGCGTTTTTCACGGGCTTCGGGAGGTTCCGCCGTATCGTTTTGTTTGATACGTTGATTGCGCAACTTACGCCTGAAGAACTCGAGGCCGTGTTGGCGCACGAGGTCGGGCACTACCGGCGCGGACACATTCCCAAGATGATCGCGTTGTCGGCGGCGACGTTGCTGGGCTCCTTCGCGGCGATCGCGTGGCTCACGCGGAGTGATTGGTTCAACTCCGCGTTTGGTTTTCCGGCCTATGAACTGGCCCCGAGTTTCCTGCTCTTTGGCCTTTTAAGTGGCGCGGTGATGTTCTGGTTTTCGCCGCTTGGAAACATTCTGTCGCGTAAACATGAATACGAGGCGGATGCCTTTGCGCGAGACGCGGTAGGCGGGGCGGCTCCGCTGGTCGCAGCATTGCGCAAGCTGGCGCAGAAAAACCTCAGCAACCTGACTCCCCATCCTTGGTTCAGTGGCTTCTACTATTCACATCCGACGATCGTGGAGCGTGAAGCGGCGATGGCCAAGTCGGTGTAGAAAACCGCGCTCGCGAACGCCGAGGATGAAGACCTTCACTCGAATCCGCCTCGGCGTTTTGGTGGTCACGAGTTTGACGTGGTCAACCGCATTTATCCTGCGCGCGGAAACGCTGACCATCGCGACCTATAACATCGAAAACTACACGCAGGCGGATCGAACGACCGAAGGCGTTTACCGCAGGGATTATCCCAAGCCCGAGGCAGATAAGGCGGCTTTGCGGAAGGTGATTCACGAACTGAATGCCGATGTGCTGGCGCTGCAGGAAATCGGCGGGCGACCGTATTTGTTGGAGTTGCAGCGCGACCTTAAAACCGAAGGGCTCGCCTACGAGTATTCCGTGGTGATGGAGGGTGCAGATGCCGCTCGCATGACGGCAGTATTGTCAAAACGCGCCTTCGTGAAAACGACGCAGCATGCCGATCTGACGTTTAAGTATTTTGACGGCGTGGAGAAAGTCCGACGCGGACTGCTCGAGGTGAGCGTTCCCCGTGCGGCGGGAGAAGCCGTCGGGGTTTTCGTGGTCCACCTCAAGAGCCGTTACACCGAACGGAGCGACGACCCGGGCGCGGCGTTGCAACGGGCGGGGGAAGCGGTGGCGGTGCGGGATCGAATCCTTAAGGTGTATCCAGAACCTGCTACGGGCTGCTTTTTGATCCTGGGTGATTTTAACGACGGACGGACCAGCCG
>JBEVND010000058.1:0-4942 GCA_040508285.1 Rariglobus sp.
ATCAGCCCGCGCCTCGCGCTCACACTCGTCGATCGCATGCTTGGCGGACGCGGGCACTCGGTGAAAGTGGAACGCCACCTCACCGAAATCGAGGTGGCCTTGCTCGAGGATATTTTGCGCATCGTGCTCGAAGAGTGGTGCGGTCAGTGGCGCCACGAGGGCGAACTGCATCCGCAAATCATCGGTCACGAAAACAACGGGCGTTACCTGCAAACCTCGCCGCGCGACGCGATCATGCTCACGGCGACGATCGATTTCGAATTCGGCGATTGCTCCGAGCCCGTGCAGATCGCGATCCCGTTTTACACCGTGGAGCCGCTGGTGAAATCGATGCAGGCGCGCCGTCATCGCGATTCGTCCGGTGGCCGCCCGGCTGCTCCCGCCGAGTGGAAAGAGATCTATCACCACATCGCACTGCCCGCGCGCGCCGAATGGGATGCGTTTGAACTTTCGCTGCGCGACCTCACCCGCTTGCGCGTAGGCGACGTGCTGCCGTTGCCCGCTTCGATCGTCGATCGCACGCGCGTATGTCTCGCCGGCGCGCCCAAATTCACCGGCACGGTCGGCCTCGATGGCGACCGCGTCGTCGTCAAAATTTCCGATAAAATCAAACCCGAGGAATCCACTCATGCCCACGCTCACTGAAGATGCCACCACGCTCGACCTCGTGCTCGACGTGAAGGTCAAAGTCACCGTCCAACTCGGCTCCTGCCAGCTGCCCATGCGCGAGGTCCTCGCGCTCACGCCGGGCGCGATCATCCAGCTCAATCAAAACGCGAGCGACCCCGTCGGCCTCTTCGTCAACGACAAGCTCATCGCCTACGGTGAAGTGGTCGTGGTCGAGGACAGCTTCGGAATCAAGATCACGCAACTCGTTGGCGCAGCCTCGGCTTGACCGCCCGTTTCTTTTCGTCCGTCTTCCTCCAAAATCCCGTGCCTACCCGAGAAAAAAACAGCATGAACGCGACGGCGAGCGCCGGTCGGCTCATCATTCTCGGCAAGAGCCTCATCGAATCCGCCGCACTCGACAGTCGTGTGCATGACCTCGGTTACGATGTCGTGGCGATCGTGGACGATCCCGAGGAAGCCTGCGCACGCGCGTCGCAATCCGACCTCGTGCTGATCGATTTGCACCTCGGTGGCGAAGCGGGTGGCGTGAGTGTTTCGCACCGTCTGCGCCGAGAGCACAATCTGCCTGTAGTGCTGGTGGCACGACGTGACGACACCGGGGACGCCGCGCACACTGCCCGCAAATCGCGTTACGGTTGTGTGCATTTTCCGCTTCAGGGACGTGAACTCCAAGCTGTGCTGCAGAATGCGATCGTGCGCCATCAGGTCGACATCGAGCGTCGTCGCCTTGAGCAACAACAACTCGTGGCGCAAAAAGCCGAGAGCCTGGGCGTGATGAGCCGGCACCTCGCGCACGATTTTAACAATATTCTCCAAGGCATCCTCGGTCACGTGCAGCTCGCCGCGCTCGACCTGCCCAACGCGACGCCCGCGCAAGCCTACCTGGAGCAGGCCGTGCGCTCCGGTATGCGCGGTGCGGCGCTCTGCCGGCAGTTCCTCACGTATTCGACGCCCTCGGCCAATTGTCCGCCGATCTCCGAACTCTCGGCGGTCGTCCGCGACGCGCAGGTGCTGCTCCGCGCGGTCGTGAAGAAAGGCGTGCGCATCGACTACGAACTGGCGGCGGATCTTCCGCACCTCGATATCACCTCGGCCGATGTGCAGCAGATCCTTTTCAACCTCGCGCTCAACGCCTCCGATGCGTGCACCAACCGTAGCGGCTTGCTGCGCATTGTTACCGGTCATCGTTGGCTGCGTCCCGCGGATTTCGCCGGGATGATCGGCACGCCCAAAGGCGCGGAAGGCGAATATGGGTTTATCGAACTCACCGACGACGGTGAAGGCATCAGCGCGGAAGTCGCGGTCCGCATGTTCGAGCCGTTTTTCACCACGCGCTTCAAAGGCAACGGCCTCGGCCTGACCGCGGTGCTCGACCTCGCGAATCTCCACGGCGGTGCCGTCGAAGTCATCAGCCGCGAACGCTGCGGCGCGACCTTCCGCGTGTTTCTGCCCGTGCCACGCACACAGGCGAGCGGGTAGGGCGGGGGGCGCTGATCCAACCTTCGATTAACACGAGACACTTTGGATCGGGGGCTCGAGGTAGGGCGGGACCGGCAGAGGTAGATTTCATCCCGAAATGCGCCCGAGGCAGTTTTTGCCGTGGTCGGTGGCGAGCTTGGTTTTCAGCCGCCGGAGCTGATTGTTGTGTCGGTTATTAGTTTTTTAAATCGTTTTATATCAGCTGGTAAAATCTGGGCTGATCGCCGTGGCACACGCTTGGCTATTACGACGGCGTGTTCCCGAAATCCTTCTCAACAATTACCAGCGTCACTCGCTGGCTGATAGTGGTAGTAGTCGGCTGCGCCGTTTTGGAGACGGTGCAGCCGATGAGTGCCGCCGAGTCTGCGACCACGCCTGCTGGCGACCGCTCGGCCGACACCGTGCTTTATCCGAAGGATTCTGCGGAACGCCCCGCCACTGCCGTCCGCGAAGACGATGGCCGCAGTAATTCGTGGATGCTTGCCGGCGCCTTCCTGCTCGCGCTGGGAGGCGGCTGGATGCTCATCCGTCGTCGCGGCCTGCCGCTGGCGCGCGCCGTTCGCACCGAGCGTCTCATCGCTGTCGAGGAAACCAAGTCACTGGGCAACCGCCAGTATCTCGTCGTCGCCGCCTGTGAAGGCCGTCGCTTCCTCCTCGGCGTAACGCCGGGACGGATACAGATGCTCAGCGCGCTCGACGAAGACGATAACGAGGAGACGGCCACGTTATGAAACGCTTCGTTGCCACGCTCGGCTGCATTGCGGCCCTTGTCTTGTTCTTGGGTTCGGCGGCGGCCCTTGCGCAGACCACGCCCACGTTTTCCGAAGCAGCGATTCCGGAGCTGATCACGCCGCTGATTCCTCCGGCACCCGATTCCTCGGCGGAGATGCCGACTGCCGTCTCTGCCGCTTCGACGCCGTTGCGTCTCAACATCGGCCTCGAAGGCTCCGCTCAAACCGGCGACGTGAGCGTGGGCATTCAACTCGTCGTGGTGATGACGTTGCTCACGCTCGCGCCATCGATGGTCATCTTGATGACGAGCTTCACGCGCATCGTGATCGTGCTCGGCTTTGTGCGCACCGCGATCGGCGTGCCCTCAGCGCCGTCCAATCAGATCATCGTGGGCCTTTCGCTCTTCCTCACGTTTTTCCTGATGGGACCGGTCTTCGAACGCGTGAACAACGAGGCGCTCCAGCCTTACCTCGCGAAACAAGTCACGTCTGGCGAGGCGCTCGATAAAGCCACCACGCCGATCAAGGAGTTCATGCTCAAACAAACGCGCACCCGTGACCTGGAGTTCTTCCTCGAGCTGGGTCGTTTCCCGCCGACGAAGGTCAGCGATCTTCCACTGCGTGTCGTGGTGCCGGCGTTCGTCATCAGTGAACTCCAGACCGCGTTCCAGATGGGCTTCCTGTTGTTCCTACCGTTCCTCGTCATCGATTTCCTCGTGTCCTCGGTGCTCATGGCGCTCGGCATGATGATGATGCCGCCGTCGATCGTGTCGCTGCCCTTCAAGCTCCTGCTCTTCGTGCTCGTCGACGGCTGGCACTTGGTGGTGAAGAGCCTGATCGAGAGTTTCCGCATATAACCCGCACCCGCCATGAATCCCGAAATGGCCGTCGATATCTTCAAGACGGTGGTGATGTTTGCTCTCTACATGGTCGCGCCGTTCCTCGCGATCACGCTGCTCGTGGGCCTCATCACGAGCATCATCCAGTCGGTCACAAGCATACAGGAGCAAACGCTCACGTTTGCGCCGAAGCTGATCGCGACGGCCGGCCTGTTGTTGCTCATGGCACCGTGGCTGTTGCGCACGCTCACCGAATTTACCGCCGACATGATCTCGCGCATCAGCGGGCTGGGGCAGTAGGAGCGCGCCGCCATGCCGCTCGATCTGCTCTTTGCCTGGCTAATGGTGTTCCTGCGAGCGCTGGGACTCATCCTGCTGTTTCCCACGCTGGCGGGACGTCCGCTGCCCGTGATGGTGCGCGCGGCACTGGCAACGTGTCTGGCAACGCTCCTCTACAACCTCGTCCCGCACGTGCAAACGGTGCCGCCAAGTGTCGGCAGCCTCGTGCTCGCGGCCGCCAGCGAAGTCGTGCTTGGCCTCGTGATGGGATGGATGGGACGCCTGATCTTTGCCGCCGTCGAAATGGCCGGACGTATCATCTCCAATGAAATCGGTCTCACCGCGATTCCCGGTATCGATGCGCCGCAGCCCGGCCAGGAACCGGTCGCGACGCTGCTGGTGACGTTCGCGGGCGTGTTGTTCTTCATCGCCGGTGGACACCTCGGCTCGATCGCGGCGTTTGCGCGGAGCTTCGATTTTGCGCCGGCGGGAGCGGCTGCGTTTGGACCTGATGCGCCGGAACGCCTGGTCGCCGCCACGGCGCGCGTGTTGGAGTTGGGCGTGCGCATCGCGTCGCCATTTATCGCGCTCAACTTTCTGGTGACGCTCGCCTTCGCGGTGTTGGGCCGGGCAGTGCCGCGCATGCAGGTTTTTATTATCAGCTACTCGCTGCGCTCGCTGGCGGGTTTCGCGTTGTTGGCCGGCTCCGGCGGGCTGCTCGCCCGCTACCTCTGGCCGGAGTTCTACGCGCTGCCGCTGCGCCTGTTGGAATTGCTTCCGATGGCGGGCGCTTGAGGGACGTCCAGCGAAGTTGAGTTCGCCGAGATTGCCCGTCCGAGAGTTGGGCCCTTAACTGGCCAGCCATGAGCAAGGAGTCGCATCGGAAATATCTGGAGTCGGTTGCTCTCCGGGAAGCACAGAAGGCGGTCGCGAAAAATCCCGGCTTGTCCCGCGACCGCTTGCGCAGGCTTAAGGTGCAGACGA
>JBEVND010000105.1:0-6003 GCA_040508285.1 Rariglobus sp.
CGGTGCGCACCGAAATCAGGTAGAGCGGCGCTTCGTTGTCGGCGGCGATTTCGGGCGCGACGACGTCGGTGCGTTCGCGGGCAGGACCGACCACGTAGATCGGCGCGTGCAGGGGAATCGCGCTTTCGGTAAAGCGCCGGCGGTGGTCGGAGTTGGAAACGGCTTCGCGCGGACCTTTGCCGTAATAGAGCGAGTGGTTGGGCCGGACCGTCTCGTCGAAAACCGTGAGCATCTCGTGCTTGGCGCCCTCGGGCCGGATAAGCACCACGCCTTCCTCGTCGCGCAGGTAAAACGGGATCGAGTCGCCACCGGTCGCCACGGTTTTCCAACCGCTCTCTCGGCGCGTGGTGGTGCGGCCTTTGCTGTCGGTGCTGGTCACGGTGCGCGACCAGTGTTCTTCGACTTTCCACGCATACAGCGCGCAGCGACATTGAGCGAGATGACTGGTGAGCGGAGCCTCGCTCTCAGCGGTGCCCTTGAGTTCGACCATGCCGATGAACACGCCGAGCGTTTTCGACGTGGGCAGGTCGTGGAGCAGGCGCTGGCGCCGGCGAAGACGCAGGCTGGCCCAAAGACAGACAGCGGCGAGAAGTGAACCGACCGCCAAGGCAATCTGCGCGTCATTCATCGTGATGGATGCGGTTGTGCGGAATGTAACGGGTTTGGCAACACGACACGTTGTCCCGCGGCGGCGCGATCCTTTGGCGTTACGTGGTTTCCGGGCTTCCGTCCGGCGGGGCATCCGTGGTGTGATTGCGCGCCCCCTCCCTCATGCTTTCCTGTCGCAACCTCACCGTTCGTCCCAAATCCAAGGCGCCGGCGCTCGTCCATGGCGCAACAGCTGATTTCCCCGCTGGCGGACTTCACGCGTTGATCGGCCCCTCGGGATGCGGCAAGACCACGCTGCTCAAAGGCATTCTGGATATTCTTCCGTCGGAGGGTGAGGTGCTGTTGCGCGGGCGCACCCTGGCCTCGCGCGAGGAGCTGTTGCGTGAAGTGGCCTTCGCGCCGCAGTTCAGCATCGCCCATGGAAAACTCTCGGTGGCCGAGGCCGTCGGCTACGCGCTCAAGTTGTATCAGAAAACTGATGACGCGACGCTTGCGGCCCGAAACTCCGAGTTGCTTCACGTCGTGGGCCTGCACGAACGCGGCGACACGTTGGTGGAAAAACTCAGTGGCGGACAACTGCGTCGCCTCGGTCTCGCGCTGGAACTCACGACCGACCCCGCGTGCTTGTTGTGCGACGAAGTGACGAGCGGACTCGATCCGCGTTCGGAGGATCAGATCATCGGTGTATTGCGCGCCCTGGTCGAACAACGCGCCAAGACCGTCGTGTGCGTGATTCATAATCTCGCGAAGCTTTCCCAGTTCGATACGGTCACCGTGGTCTTTGAAGGCACAGTCGTGTGGCAAGGCCCACTTGGCGGGATGCTGGCCCACTTCGGGATCGCCGACGCTCTGGAACTCTACGACTGCCTGAGCGAGCAGCCGTGCGCTTATTGGCGTGAACGATGGGCGACGACCGTGACCGAGACGCGGACCGGGCATCACGGGTTGGCGGAAGGACAAAACGGATCGGGCGCGACGTTGCCCATTTCCCATGATCGACAAGCCACGGAACGGCCGGCGGCTTTGGCTCAATTGTTTACGTTGTTGGGGCGACGCTGGCGCTTGTTGGTGCGTGATCGGGGTTATCTGCTGCTGACAATGGCGATCACCTTCGGTTTTCCGTGTCTCGTGGTGATTTTTGCGCTCGGTGGATTGCCACAGATGAAGGGGCTGGCACTCGAAAGCACGGGGGGATTTTTGGAGACGTTGCAGGCACGTGCTGACTACCGGCAATCGGCGGCGGAGACGGCCACGCTGGTGTCAGGCCTGATTATTTTTCAGGTGATCCTGCTCAGCCTCATGGGCAGCAATAACGGCGCACGCGAAATCGCCGCCGAGCGCACGTTGTATGAAAAAGAGCGGATGTCGGGCCTGCGACCGATGGCCTATGCGTGGTCAAAGTTAATTTACACGGCGCTCTTGGGCGCGGCTCAGGGCGCGTGGATGACCGTCTTCGTTAAACTGCTCTGCGAATTTCCGGGCGGATGGGGCGCGCAACTCGCGGTGCTTTCCGCCACGGGCGCATCGATGAGTGTGGTGTGCCTCGGGTTGTCGGCGGTGCTGTCGTCGCCGGACAAAGCGTCGTTGCTCTCGATCTATCTGGTCGGGTTTCAGCTGCCGCTTTCGGGCGTGGTGCTGGCGCTGCCGGCGGCGTTGGTGTGGGCCGTGCGGCCGTTCATTGCGACCTATTGGGGCTGGGCGGGTTACCTGATGGCGATGACCGAGTCACGTTTCTACGATGCGGTGGTGACGCTGGATAAAGGCTGGCTGGCTCCGCCGATCGCGGCGGTTTCGGTGCTTGGCGTGCATCTCCTCATAGGGGCGGCGCTGGTGTTTTGGGGTTGCCAGAGAAAATGCTGGCCCTGACTTTGATGGCTTACCCTATGCTGCTGTTGCCGATGCGTTTTGTGACTCGTTTTCTGATGCCGGCGGTGTTTGCCGCCTCCTTGTTTTTGGTGTCGGGGTGCGGGCCCTCGGGTGAACCGTTTCCCGTCCGCGCGTTTTTTGCCGCACCGGATAATTTGCAGGGCAATCGCTACGAGCTCGAGGCCGAGATCGATGCGCAGATCAGCTGGCGGGAAGGGGTGGGCCGCATCATCGCCGTGCGAACGCTTCGTGATGGAGCCCGCGTTCCGGTTTTTATTCCGGACTCGATGAAAGCCAATCTGCTCGTGGCGCAGCGCTACCGGTTCGAAATCACGGTGCGCAAGGGCGGCCTCCTCTACGTCGAACGTCTTAAAAAAATCTAATCCCCATGCGCCGCTTTACCCTTCTTTTTGCCCTGACGACGGGCGCGACCGTTCTGAACGCGCAGGTGCCAGCCAGCGGAGCCGGCGCAGTCACCGATACCGCCGAAAAAGCCGCCGCCGTCCGCCCGGAGCCTCGCTCGGGCTCGTCGGATAGCGCCGCGTCGCGTGCGGTGAATATCACGAGCATGGAAAGCGGCACGTTGATGCAGATCATCAATAAGGCTTTCGATACCAACTCGGATTCGATCAACCCTGAGACCGGCACGATGTCGTGGAAGGGGCACACTTACGACGTGGGGCAGTTCCGTATTTTCCGCGGCCGGTTTGAGCGCTACCTTTCGCTCCCGGCGACGCGCGATCAAGACCTCTACGCCGCCACGGTGGATGAGATTTTTAAACTCCTTTCGACGCGCACCGCCAACGGATCCCAGGAAAACGTAGTCGAAGCCTGGAAGCTCCTGTATCGGGCTTCCGAATACGAGGCCGATGGCGGCAACAGCCTCGGCGTGGCCAATCAGATTTTTAACGCCTGGCGCATCCGCGACGAGAAGCAGGCGTTCAGCGTTACGCAGACCGAGCTCGACCGCATTCGTCGGCAGCAGGCCGCGAGCGTGGTTTACTCGGGCGACGCGTTTATCTCGGAAACCGGTCGCTCCGGTGCGGACGCGGTGGCCGGCTCGGCTTTGATGGGCGGACTCGGCGGCGGGGGCGGTTCAAACGGTGGTTCGAACTCCAGCAACAACTCTGGTGGCGGTTCGGGCAATGGCACGACGACGGTCACCTCTGGCGGCACGACCACCACGATCAGCGGCGGCGGTAACACCAACGGCCAGGCAAACCGCGGCAACAATTCGGGCAACTCGGGCGGTCAATCGCGTCCGCCCAGCGGCATAGGCACGGCCGGAACGTCGGGTCCGCTCGGGCAGATTTTCCGCGCCCGAGAACTCGCCGAGACGGAGGCCAAGATCAAATCGCTGGAAGCCGCCGGACTTCTTTCGGTGACGCAGGCGAAGCTCCAGTTTCAGAGCCAGATCATGAGCCTGTTCCTTCAGCGTCGTTTTCAACACGCGCTGATCGCCTCGAGTTTCTATCGCTACATTTTCAAAGGCTCCCACCAGAACCTCGAAGTTGGTAAGAAGGAACTCGCCTCCTTCCTGCCCTCGAGTGACCTCGCGATGACGGTCGAGACCGTTGAGTTCCTCTCGCGCGAAGCGATCAACGACGTGAACAGCGGTATGGCGTCTGTTCGCGCGAACTATGAGGACGGCCGCAAAATCGGCGCGCTCGAGCGCTTACAGGAAACGTTTTTCCTCGGCGAATACTTGCCCTCGGTCACGCAACTCGAGCCGGCGCGACGCCAGCAATTACTCACGCTCTATCGGAAGATCGACGAGGCGCGGAAGCTCGCAGACCTGCGCGACTACGACGCGGTGATTACGCTCACCGATGAGATCGGCACGCTGACCAAGGATTTCCGCAGCGCCGAAGTGAACTCGGCCGTGCGCTCCACGCAGCGCATGAGCACGCTGTCGCTCAATGCGGCGCAACAAGCCGCCGCCACGGGTGATTACGCCAAAGCGCAGGAGTTTGTGGAAAAAGCCGCGCAGCTCTGGCCGCTGAACCCCGCGATCCGCAATTACACTGAAAACATGGCCTCGCAGGCCGATCTCGGAACGCAGGCCGCCGTGGTTTTTGATCAGGCGTATAAACGTAAGGATTTCCGTTTGATCTACGAACGCCGCCCCGAACTCGCCGCAGCATTTCTTAACGACGTGGAGCGGGCCCAACAACTCAGGGACGTGATTGACCGCATGGCGCGTGTGGAGATCTACCTCGCGCAAACCGAAGAGCTGCTTGCCCAAAATAACGCCTTCTCGGCGTGGGAAGCGTTGGTCGCCGCGACGGCTTTCGTTCCAAACGATGTGATCCTCAATCAACGCATGGCTCAACTTGCCCCGCGCGTGGCCGAGTTTGTCGGACGTCTTGATCAGGCCAAACGTTACGAGGATGAGCACCGCTATGCGGCCAGTCTCACGCAGTTTCTCGCGGCTCAGGATATCCACCCGGTCAGCCAGTTGGCGCGCACCGGCCTGACCCGCGTAAGCGAGGCGATTATGGTCCAGCTCGCGACTGAGCCGGCCGCCGCCGCCAAGCCCGAGGAGAAGTAAGGCCTGCGAAGGGGAGTCGCGCAACGGCTCGATCGGGCCTGTTGTTAGCCTTGGCACCCGTCGTGGCGCCCAGGCTCGAGTGATGATGTGAGTCGGATAGCTGCTGGGTGGCGGGCTTGCGCGGACTTCGGCAGGCTACGAACAACGTCCGCCAACTTGGCTTGGGCCTGACGCTTTTGTGCCTCGTTCAGCATGGGGAAATTTACGGTTTTCAGCGGTGAGTGGTTTCGCCGCTTGGATTTCCGAAATTCCGGGGATAGAAACCAAATCGCTTCAACCCCCTACGACCATGCTGACCGTCGATACCCCCGATCTGGCGATTTACGTCAAACACACGAACTGCAGCCTGCTCCTCTCGATTCTCGATGAGGTGCGCGACTTCGTTTTCATCAAAGACATAGACAGCCGCTTTTTATACAACAACCGCTCGCATCTCGCGAACTTGGGGAAGACCCAAAAAGAGGTCGTTGGAAAAAACGATTTCGACCTGTTTCCCCGACATTTGGCCGAGGCGTTTTACGCCGATGAAACGCGTCTCTTCGACACGCGAATTCCGATCATCAAAATGCAGGAATCGCAGAACGCAAAAGGCGAACGGTTCTTCTCCTCGGCCATTAAGCAGATCGTCACCAATCCTCGCGGTGAAACGCTCGGTTTGGTGGGAATCGTGCGTCGCATCGCCATGAAAGATGAAACCGGCTTGGGCGACACGCGTGACCACTTATTGGATACACTCCGTCGCGAGCCGGGCGTCACCAGCAGCCAGCTGCACGCTTTCGAAGCGTCGTTGCCGTCGTTGCTGGCGCGGCGCTGATCTGTCCCGCAGCGAAGAATGCGGAATCTCGCGGACGTCGTGGTGGGACGATTTGTGTGGCCCCCCACGACTGCGGGAGATCGTCGGGTGAGTGATGCGATGTCCTTCGCGTCCCGAATGCGACCGGTTAATGTAGCGACCGCGCACGTTGTAGGAACGTGCT
>JBEVND010000210.1:0-4919 GCA_040508285.1 Rariglobus sp.
GGTGATGTGCGTCGTGGCACTGTCGTCGAACTCGATCATGAACGGCGCGCGTTTGCCGTCCTTCCACTTGAGGATTCGCGTGCCGGTGATGGGCTCGTCGGAGGGAGCGATGGTTTTGAGCGTGGGCTTGGTCTCAGGGGAAACGGTGGTAGCGGGGGCGACTGCGCGGGAAGCGGGCGGTTGGGAGGCTGGCGTGACGGCGCCAGACGCTGAATCCGCGGCAGAAATTTCGATTTGAAGCGTGAGCGTGGTGGCCTCCGCGGTAATTGGCAGCCAGACGTGCCATTGGAAGAGATCCGCGTTCCACTCGCGGTTATCGTTTACCTGTTGGTAGCAAAACTCCGGCACACGCACGGTGGTCGAAACACCCGTGGGGCCAAAGAGCGAGAATTCGGTGGCACCGCCTTTGTGGAGGAAGGGCGAGGCGGGTTTGGCTTGCGGGAAAAGCGTCAGCGGACTCGTGCCGACCTGCCATTTGCCGACGCCAGTGTATTCCGGGCCGATGTTCAGGACGGCGTGCAGGTGCTTGGTGCCCGCAGGCAGTCCGGTGAGGTCAAACGTGACGGAGCCAGCCGCAACTTCTACTTTCAGTTTTCCACCTCCTTCGTAGTTCACGACGGCGGTCGAGCCCGTGACGGTGGCGTTGTCGACTTTGGATTCTTTGCGCGTTTCGTTAGAAACGAGGGGGTAGGAAAGCGTAAGCGGTGCATCAACACCGTTGTCGATGACTACGCCATTGGAACTAAGTGAAACAGTGGATTTGACCGTGGCGGCCTGGACGGGACCGAGTAGGCAGAGCACGAAGAGGAGCGAGGCGACTTTGAAAAGCATGGCGGGGTAGGGAGGCGGCTTCGAGGGGGCGAAGGTCGTGATAGGCGGTTCTGAAACAACCGATTCAGCCGGTCAACGGACCACCCAGTCTATCAGTAGAACGGCCTCCGTGTGGCCACTCGCTAACTAGCTGCGAAAGCGCGCCCGACACGAGAAGTCCGGCGATATTCGATTGATAGAATACTCGGTCCGTTGACTCACCTAATCCCGGGGGCGAAGACTGATTTCGTAATACCCCAACCCTGTATCCGGTTCTCCATGACAGCCGCTGTCGGCTCCGGAACGACTTTCCTTTCGAGACTCTGTTCATGCCTCTTTCAACCCCACGAGTGATTAGACGTGATCGCGGCTTCGCGCTGTTGATCACGATTACGCTTCTGGCCTTTCTGGTCCTGTTGCTCGTTTCGCTCGCGTCGCTCACGCGGGTCGAAACCCAGGTGGCATCCAATAACCAACAGATCGCCCAGGCGCGTCAAAATGCGCTCATGGCGATGAACGTCGCGCTTGGCCGTTTACAGGAGCTCGCCGGACCCGACCAGCGCGTGACTGGCACGGCGGATTTAATCAATGTTACGGCCGGCTCGCCTGCCAGTCGGCATGAGACGAAGCGTAACTGGGTGGGAATCTGGGACGCGCGGGCGACCAATGCGGCCACCGGCGCAAAACTCGGGAAAAATCTGGGTTGGTTGGTTTCGGGAACGGCTCCTGCCGAGCTGCTCAAATCAGATGCCACGATCACCCCTAACGGAGTGTCCGTGCCACTCGTAGCCGCCTCGGGAAATGCATTGGTGGAACTCGTGGGTGCCAACACCACGGATACCTCCATCGAGGTCGGCGGAGTTAAGATCAACCAAGTCCGAGTGGAAACGCAGCCGGTGAAATCTACCGGTGTGCCAGGCTTTGCCGCGACCACTGAAGTGACGGTGGGCAACTTTGCCTATTGGGTCGGAGACGAGGGCACCAAGGCCAAGGTGACGCTGGTCGATCCGTGGGAAAATCCCTCGGTGATCACGAAAAATGCCACCGGCGTCAGCGACGCGACTGCGGCGATTTATCGTTTCTTGAGCACGCCGCGCATGGGCATCGAGGGCATCAATCAAAATGCCTTGAATGATCAACGCGTGGGACCGGCTTATCCGGCCACGGACTCCATATTTAAAGGACGCCTGCCCAATGTCCTTTCGCCGAATCAGCTTTCTTTGGCCAACCCTTCAGGCACGACGAGTCTGAGCGCCGCGGCGAAGGCCCGATTTCATGACCTGACCGCTTCGTCGCTATCGGTGATGACGAATGTGGTGGAGGGCGGTTTAAAAAAGGATCTCACCGCATGGCTGTCGCGTCCGGACGGACCGACGAATCTTCCGCGGGATACGGACTACATCGCGGATGCATCGACCTACATGCCGCGCTGGAGTCAGATTCGCTCCTATGCCAGTGTGGTGGCGGACGGTAATCCGAAGGCCCCGGTCCTTCAGGATGCAGAAGCGTTGCCGACCACCCTGGTAGGTTCCGCGTCCGCTGCGCCGAAGCAGGGTATATACCCGGTGATTACGTATGCACGAATGGGATACAATGTTTCCTGTGCTGGCCCGGGGCAACCCGTTGCCTTTCACCTCTTCCCGGTGGTGACGTTGTGGAACCCCCATAACGTGCCGATCGCCGAGCACGATTATGAGATGCGTTTTGACGACCAGGATTGGTATTTTGCGATCGCGTTGGGCAAGGAGAGCGAGGCATCCGCCGAACCCGCAGCCCACTCCCTGCAGCGTCGTGCATCGTATAACAAGGTCCGCGACGGCTTTTCCGAGGCGTTTGCCACCGGTTACTTCGCCTACGAACGCGTCACGGCAGCCAACGAGGTCATCTCCACCCAGCCAAAAATACCGCTCCGGTTTCGGCTGAAAAGTCCACAACTGGAGGCCGGCCAAAGTCTCGTTTTCACCCTCTCGGATCCCTCGGGTGTAGTGGATGCCTACTCTGCCCGTAATAACCGGCTGGAGCCATTTTCCCCAGCGCAGGCTGACAACTCAGTTGTGTTGTATGGTCCGACGATGACGTCGGCCGACTTGGCTGAGCGCTTCTTTTTCTCGAACACCGGTGGCCAGTGTCAGATTTCACTGCGCGATTACACCGACCCAAATATCATCTATCATCGTCTCCAGTCATCGACGACTAATTCACCTTTTCTCGGGAGCACACCCACGAACGTCTCCTTTTTGATCCAAGATCCGGGACTGATCACCGCTCCGTTGATTTATCTGCGAACGGAGCTCTACCAATCTCAAGGGCAGCATGGTCCGATTGCGGATCCTACCAAGTGGTGGGGTTACAACACACGCTGGCTGGCGCTCTTTAATCCACTGGCACCGCACTCACTGCGCATGTCCGGAAACGGCCTGACGCATTACATGGATTTTCAGGGAATCACCAACGCGGGGCCTAACTTCGGAACAGGGAATCGCGCGTCGGTGGGGCCCGGCGAAGATGTGTCGGCGCCTGCTGGTGATCTGATTGTGCACGAGTTTCTGAAACCGGGGGTTCCGCTGTTTTCTTTGGCTCAGCTGCAACACGCCAACGTGTCCCAGATGAATCTGTATCCGGCCTACGCCATCGGCAATTCACTGGCCTCGGTCTATGTGAAGCGCGACAAGACGGTGTTTCCTGACCCGAGCGCGGTTCCTGCCGACGTGTTTTCCAGTCCTCAGCAACTTCCTTTCAGAAATCTGACGCAGGTTCATGATCTTTCTTATGTCCTGAATCGTGCGCTCTGGGATAAATACTACTTCTCCACCGTGCCGGCCTCCCTCTCGTCGCCGTCGCAGGTGACAGTTGATTATAAGCTGCCCAACGCCCGACACGTTTTTCATCAGAAAAACGGCGTTCCAACTTTTTCTGCCACGGATCTGGCTGAGCTTAAAGACACCGCTTCAGCGGCCGCGCATTTGCTCATCAACGGTGGTTTTAACGTTAACTCCACCTCGGTGCAGGCGTGGAGAGCGCTGCTCTACAGCCGCAATGGCATGAAGACCGATAACGGCTTTAATCACGCATTCTCGCGTTACGCAGACATTGATGCAGGCGTGAGTAATTCGAATGCATGGAACGGTTATCGCGTGCTGTCCGATGCCCAGATCGATCATCTCTCGTCGAAAATCGTCGCTGAAATCAAGTTGCGCGGACCGTTCGTCTCGTTGGCGGATTTCATTAACCGAAGGCTGGTGCCTGCGCCGGATGCTCGGGGGCTGAAGGGCACGCTGCAGGCGGCAATTGATGCCGTCGATGCCGACGCATCGATCACTTCGCTGGCCGATCGGATCAACACGCGTTCGCCGTTTTCCGATCCTAACACGCGTGTCTCCACACTGGCGGCCGCGACCAGGGCGATCCCGCCGACCACCACGAACGTGATCCGCTCGCATTGGATCGGCGACGACAACGACGCGAATAACGACAAGCCGTCCACCTCCCGTGCGGCCTATGCTCCAGGTTATCTTTCGCAGGCCGACCTGCTCACTTCGCTCGGTCCCGTTCTGACGGCGCGTTCGGATACATTTACGATCCGCGCCTATGGCGACGTTCAAAACCCGTCCACGTCGACGATCGAGGGGCGCGCTTGGTGCGAAGCCGTGGTGCAGCGTCTTCCTGAATACGTCGAGACGCTCAACGCGTGGTCACTGCCCGTGGCCGGCACCAACAACGAACGATTCGGCCGCCGTTTTCGCATTGTTTCTTTCCGCTGGCTGACAGCCAGCGACATCTGATCCCTCCCTTTTTCCGCATATGACTATTTCGCGCATTATCTCCCTGTTTGTCGTCATGCTGATTTCGATCAGTTCGATGAGCGCGGTGGAGCTCCGGTTCGTCAATTGGGACGGAGAAGAGGCCGATCTGAAGTTCACGAATAAGGGAAAGACGGTAACCATTCGTGCAGCCGAGAGCACGCTTTCTCCCGTTTACTCCTTTGATGGACCGGGCCCTTTGGTCTTATTCAAAGAAGCGATGGTGGAAGGGAAAACGGTCCGCCAGACAGCGGCGACCCTCAGTGTCCCGCCCGGCCTCACGCATGCGATCGTCGTCGTGGCGGCCAC
>JBEVND010000219.1:0-8159 GCA_040508285.1 Rariglobus sp.
GTTCCAGTGTGGATTCGTGGGCAGGCCCAGGCCGGTGGAGGAATCGATGCGGAGAAGTTTGCCGGCGTAGAGATCGAGATTGCCGACCTGGTAGCGATCACCGTCGTCGCCCAGCATCACGTAGAGGCTGTAGTCGTCATCGGGGTGGAAGGCGATGTCACCGGCCTTGTGGACGTTGTTCACGTTGGGCAGGCCGGAGACCAGAATCATCTCGGAGCCAGGCTCGACGGCAGTAAATGAGGCGTCGGCAGTCAGACGGGAAATCCGCTGGTCGTTGTTTGTTGAATACAGGACGTAGAGGTAGCGGTTGTTCAGGTAATCGGGATCGAGCGCGAGGCCGAGGAAACCGCGTTCGCCACCGGTGTTCACGCCGGTGAGTGTGCCGAACACGGTCGGTGCTTTGAACGGGCCGCGATCGGTGCCGATGACGGTTTTGGGCGTGCTCGGGCCGGAGTAGCTGACTTGGAGCGATTCGCCGCCGTTGATTTCCAGATACTCGACGCGCAGTGAATGGGTGCCCGCGGGAAGCGTGATGGTTCCGCTCTTCTCGGTGGCGCCATGCGGGCCGTCGTGGTCAACGACGAGCGTGTTGTTGACGTAAATCTTACTGCCGTCGTCGGATTGCGTGTAGAACGTGTAGGTGCCCGCCTCGGTGAGCGGCAAATCACCGGTGAAGCGCAGCGCGTAGAAATCGGGCCGCACAGTCGCCGGAATCACGATGGTGGCGGAGACGCCGGTGGCGTTGGGCGTGAGTGCGTTGAGATTGGGGATGACCGTCCACGTGGCGTCGGCGGGACGCTCGAAATATTGCCAGGCAAATGAAAGCGGCAGTGCGCCGGCGTTTGGCAAAAATTGAAGGATGCGTCCTTGTTTCTCTGCGACGTAGAGACGCCCGGCTTTATCGAAGCGAAGGGAGATTGTGCCGTTCCCTTTGTAGATCTCTTCGTCGACGAAGTTGGGGTTCGTGAAGACTGGAGCGGCGGTGAGAAGCGAACTGACGCCTAGGGCTAAACCGAGGCCGAGCAGGCGAACAACGCGTGAAAACGCGAGGGCGGGCGAAATCATGAGGTGTTTATGATTGCATGAAGTTGCATTAATCAAGAGCAAAGGCCTTTGAGCGGTGAACGCGGCGAGCTTTGCGCGGCGTGAGCGGGGGGATGCCGTGCGGCCGACCTCGGAATATCAGATCGGTTGGCCTGCGCGTTGAACGCTGAGCTCGGCCGTCCAGCCTAGGCGCATAACTTGGACGTGGAGCCCGGGACGGCGGACTCAGGGGAGAGAATTCGGTTCCAGACGCAAAAAAGCCGCGTCCACATCAGCGGAAACGGCTTTTAAAAATGGTGCCCGGGAGCGGACTCGAACCGCTACACCGTGAGGCACAGGCTTCTGAGACCTGCGTGTCTACCAATTCCACCACCCGGGCAAGGAAGGGAGGGAAACCACACGGACGCCGCACCCCCTAGGCAAACACAAAATGCGTTCAACTGCTTGGAGCGCCGCCGATGTCCGGTCATTGTCTATTTATCCATAGAGGCGAGATCGGCGCGGGCGCTTTGCATCTCGGCGATGATTTTGTGCGCGTGATCGAGCAGGTGTTGTCCTGGCTCGGTCAATGTCACCCGTCGCCCCAGCCGGTCAAACAAGCGACACTCCAAGTCCTGCTCGAGCGACTTGATGGCGTGGCTGATGGCCGATTGGGTGAGATGGAGTTCCTGAGCCGCCAGAGTGAAGCTGCCGACTCGTGCAAGTGTGGTGAATGCGAGCAGCTTGCGGCTGTCGAGAATGGTCGTCATGTGGATGGTGGGCGGCCGAAGGAATTTTACTAATAGCACATTCCAAGCCACTCGACGGGCTCGGGCAGGAGTTGCGCTAAAAAACCCCTCGCGAGACCCGCCCTTCGATGTCACGGTGCGCCCTTCCTTTTTTCGTGGCCCGCCCTGACGACAACGTTTTCCCCGCTTTCCGCATCGATTTTCCGCCTGAGCTGCCCATCAGCTCCCGGGCCGGGGAAATCGTTGATCTGATCGCATCCAGCCAGGTCATCATTCTCGCCGGCGAGACGGGTTCGGGCAAAACCACGCAAATCCCCAAAATGTGCCTCGCCGCCGGCCGGGGCCGGCAAGGCGCGATCGCGTGCACGCAGCCTCGTCGTGTCGCGGCGTTGTCCGTTTCCAAACGCGTGGCCGAGGAACTCAACGTTGAGTGGGGTGGCCCGGTCGGCTGTAAAATCCGTTTCGACGACCGCACTTCGCGCAACACCGTCATCAAGTTCATGACGGACGGCATGTTGCTCGCCGAAGTGCAGAGCGATCCGATGCTCCGCGCCTACGACACCGTCATCCTCGACGAAGCGCACGAACGCTCGCTCAACATCGATTTCCTGCTCGGGCACTTGCGCACGCTGCGCCACAAGCGCCCCGAACTTAAGATCATCGTTACCTCCGCGACGATCGACACCTCGGCGTTTTCGAAAGCGTTTGATGACGCGCCGATCGTCGAGGTTTCCGGTCGCACCTATCCGGTCGAGGTCATTTACGCGCCGCTCGATGAGTTGGGCAACGACTCCGCCGAAGGCGACGAACGCTCCTCCAAGGCCGAGGCGCTCCACTACATCGACGGCGCGGCCGAAGCGGTCGAACGCATCGTGCGCGACAGCGCCTCGGGCGACATCCTTGTGTTCATGCCGGCGGAGCGCGATATCCGCGAAACCACCGAGTTGCTCGAAGGCCGCCGCCTGCCGAACACCGAAATTGTCCCGCTTTTCGGGCGACTTTCCAACGCCGAGCAGCAACGCGTGTTCTCGTCGTCGCAGCGACGTAAGATCATTCTCGCCACCAACATCGCGGAGACGTCGCTGACGATTCCGGGCATTCGCTACGTCGTCGACACCGGTCTCGCGCGCATCAGCCGTTACTCGCCGCAAGCCCGCACACGTCGCCTGCCGATCGAGGCCGTTGCGCAATCGAGTGCCGACCAACGCAAGGGCCGCGCCGGTCGCGTGGCCGACGGCATCTGCATCCGCCTGTATTCAGAAAAGGACTTCAACGAACGTCCGCGCTTCACTCAGCCCGAGATCCAGCGCGCCAATCTCGCGGACGTGATCCTGCGCATGAAGGCGTTCGGTCTCGGCGACATCGAACGGTTTCCTTTCATCAACATGCCGGCGGCCAAGGCGATTCGCGCCGGCTACGCGTTGCTCGAGGAGATTGGCGCGCTCGACTCCAACGCCAATGAAGCCGCCCGCCAGCTTACGCCGCTGGGCCGGGAACTCGCCCGCCTGCCGGTCGACCCCACGGTGGGCCGCATGATCTTGCAGGCGCGCGCCGAGAAGGCCGTGCGCGAGGTGCTCGTGATCGCGTCGGGCCTGAGCATTCAGGATCCGCGCGAACGCCCGATGGACGCCCGCGAAAAAGCCGACGCCGCGCACCGCCGCTTTAATCATCCGGATTCTGATTTTCTCGCGCTGCTGAATATCTGGGACGCCTATCACGATCAGTTCGATCGTCTCTCGCAGGCCAAGCTGCGGCGTTTCTGCAAAGATCATTTCCTCAGCTACACACGCATGCGCGAGTGGCGTGACGTGCATTCGCAGCTCCTCGACGTGCTGGAGCAGCGCAAAGATTTTAAGTTCACCTCGGTGTTCGACGGCCTCGCGCCGGACAAAATCAACGATGACAAGACCGCCTTCGCGACGCCTGCTTATCGCGCGATTCACCGCAGCATCCTCGCCGGTTTGCTGGGCAACATCGCCGTGCGTGACGACGAGAATGGCGGTTACAAAGCCACGCATGACCGCCGCGTGACGCTGTTCCCCGGATCGGTGCTCGCCGTGCGCGATGAGAAAAAGCGCCCCGCGCGGAGCGACGATCCGCGCAATAAAAGCGATTCGAAGAACTCCAAGACACCGCGCTGGATCATGTCGGCCGAGATCATGGAAACATCGCGCCTCTTCGCGCGGACTTCGGCCCGTCTCGATCCGGCCTGGGCGCTCGATCTTGGCGCGCACTTGGTGCGAGTGGCGCACAGCGAACCGTTTTGGAATCAGGACGCCGGCCGCGTCATGGTGAAGCAGCGCACGCGCCTTTACGGACTCGAGCTGGAATCGCGCGCGGTGAGCTACGGCAAGATCAACCCTTCGCACGCGACGGAGATCTTTATCCGCGAAGCACTGGTCAACGACACGGTCACCTGGCCGCTGGATTTCATCGCGCATAACCGTGGCGTGCGCGAAGACATCGAAGACCTGCTCACGCGCACGCGTGATCGCGGCTACCTGAATCTCGACGAAGGGATTTATCGTTTCTACGCCGCTAAACTGCTTCCCGAAAACGAAAGCGACCCAGTCATCTCGTCGGTCGCCGAACTGGTCGATCTCGTGCGTGAGCGCAAGGGAGCCGAGCCGCGCTTCCTTATGCTGGAGCCCGACGACCTGCGTGATCCCGAGGAATTGCAGGCCGACACCGAGGCGTATCCCGAAGCGCTGCCGATGCAGAACGCCGCGCTGCCGCTCAACTACGCCTACAAACCCGGGCAAACCGATGACGGCGTGACGCTCGACGTTCCCGTGCGTGACGCCGCCCTGCTCACGCCCGCCGCGCTCGACTGGGCGGTGCCGGGTCACCTCGCGGCCAAGGTCGAGCACTACCTGCGCGCGCTGCCGAAGGAATTGCGCCGCGACTTCGTGCCGCTGGCCGATGCGGCGCGTCAGCTCGCGAAGGCCGCGGCGCAACATTCGCGGCTGACCGCGCAACGCGAGACGTTGCCCGAAGCGCTGGCGACACTGATCGGCGAACGCCTGAAACTGAAACTCGATGCGAGTGTGTTCGCCGAAGACCGGCCGTTGCCGGATCACCTGCGCGTGCGCGTGCGTGTCGTCGACGGCGACGGCCGAGAGGTGTGCGCGAGCCGTGAGCTGCCCGAGATCGAGACCGCGCTCGCCGCGTATCAACGCGAAGCGAGTGTGAGCGTTTCACGTGAAGATCCAGAGGCTTGGCGCCGCGCCCGAGCAAAGTGGGAGATGAACGAGCAGACGGAATGGAAATTCGGCGACATCCCCGAGCGCGTGCACGTGTGCGATCAATCCGGCGTGGCCGTGTATGCTTACCCCGGTTTGAAAAACGGCCCCGGCGGCGGCGTATTGCTGCGCCTGTTTAAAACGCCCGAGGAAGCCGCGGCTTCGACTGCGCCCGGACTCGCGCGCATGATGGAATGGCAGCTCACGCATCAGCTGGCGTGTCTGCACAAGGACCTGAAGCAGCTTCGCGAACTGGGTGCATTGCTCGCGACACTGGGCACGACCGAGACGTTGCGCGAACACGCCTACATCGCGGTGAGTCGCTGGTTGTTGTCCGCCGAGCGCGTGAAACATCTCACGGCATCCGCCTTTGCCGCCGCAGTGATGAAGGCCAAAAACGATTTGCAGGGCCTCGTGCCGCGCCTCGTCGAGTTGTTGCGCGAAGTGCTGGCGCTGCGTCAGGCGCTGCTCGTGCACCCGCATCCCTACCGTGGACAAGGCCCCGAACTCACCGCGCTGATGCCGGGTGATTTTATGCGGGTGACGCCGTATGAACGCCTCACGCATTTCCCGCGTTATCTGAAGGCGATGAAAATGCGCGCGGATCGCTGGAAGCAGAATCAGGTCAAGGACACCGAGCGCATGAAACAGCTCGCTGCGTTCACCGGCGTGCCGGCGTTGCGCTGGCAGGTCGAAGAGCTGCGCGTGAGTTTGTTTGCGCAGGAACTCGGAACGGCCGAACCCGTGTCGGTGCAAAAGTTGGAGCGCGCCGTCGCCGAACTGAAGCAAGGCGCGAAATCCACCACGACGACCGCGGCGGCTTCCACCGTCACGGAGCCGGCGCCACCGGTCGCGCCCAAGCCACGTGAGTCGAACCCGTTGCCCGTCACGACGGCGAAACCCAAGGCTCCGCTGAAGAGCTTCGGGTCGCTCGACGCGCTCTTCAGGAAGTAAACGACGCGCCGTGTTCGCGCGCAGGCAGGCGCAAGTGCAGGCGTTGATCGCGATGCGTGAGTTGCACCGGCACGTCGAACACCGCCGAGAGGTTTTTAGACGTGAGCGTGGCGGTGCGCGGTCCGCTGGCGGCGACGCGACCGGCCTTGAGCAGCAACGCGTGCGTGAACGCCGGGGTGATCTCCTCGACGTGATGGGTAACGAGCACGAGCGTCGGTGCGTGGGGTTGATGGGCGAGCGCTTCGATAAAGTGGAGAAACTGTTCGCGCGCGACGGGATCGAGACCCGAGCACGGCTCGTCGAGGATGAGCAGCTTCGGCTTCGCCATGAGGGCGCGGGCAATGAGGATGCGCTGACGTTCGCCTTGCGACAGCTGCGACCACAGGCGAGTGGCGAGTTTGCTCGCACCGGTGAAGCGCAGGAGTTTGTTCCCCGCGCGGCGATCGGCAGGTGTGATCGCCATCCATAAATCGAGTTGTGCGTATTTGCCACTGATCACCGTTTCGAGCGCTGGCTCGTCGGGCGGCACGCTGGCCTGGAGCGCGCTGGTCACGATACCGACTTGCAGCCGCAGATCGCGCCAATCGCTTTCGCCATAACGTTCGCCGAGCAACTCGATCTCGCCGGAGCTCGGCGTGAGGTAACCGGTGAGCGCTTTGAGCAGCGAGGTTTTGCCGCAGCCATTGGGACCGAGGATGACCCAGTGTTCGCCGCGCTCGACGCGCCAGGCGAGATCGCTGAGCAACGTCGTGCGATCACGCAGAATCGAAAGGTTTTGAATATCAAGCAGTGGCGCCGGCATAGACAGCAGACTTAAGCCGGGTGCGTGAGGCGTCAAACGGCGACACCTTTTGCAAAGTTGAGGAAACAGGAGGCTTTGCCTTTGCGTCTCCCAGTTGGTCTGAAAAAAGCTGATCCGGCCCATCGTCATGCGCAAAATCCCGCTCCTGCTCGTTCTGCTCGCGTTCGTCTCTGTTGCGCATGCGCGCTCGTTTTCGGTCGTCGTTTATAACGTCGAGAACCTGTTCGATGCCGATGGCGTGGCGGCTTACGAAGATTACCAGGCAGCCAAATACACGCCGGCGCACCTCGCCACGAAGCTGGTGAACATCACGCACGTCCTGAGCAAAGCCGATGGCGGCGCGGGGCCCGACATCATTCTTTTCAGCGAGATCGAGGCGGATCAAACGCCTGAGTCCACCGTGACGGACGTGCCCAAATGGCTGGCGGAAAACGAAGGGAAAAAAGTCACCGAGCTGCTTGCGCAGACGCCGCTGCCGCCCGCGCTTGCAGGTGTGCCGGCCGAGACTTGGCTGCAAAAAGCGCTCCACGACGAAGGGCTGCGTGGTTATCACGTTGTGAATGGCGACGACGCGTCCGGTGGGCTCGCGGTCAAGTGCGTGATCTTTTCCCGCTTCCCCGTGAAGAAGGTGCGGCTGCACGCGTTGCAAAGCGCCCGGCCGATCGTCGAGGCGGAGCTCGATGTCGAAGGCCACTCGTTGTTCGTCTTCAACAATCACTGGAAATCCGGCGCGGGTGACGTGAAGACGGAGGTCGATCGTCGGGCCAACGCGCGCACGTTGCGCAATCGCCTCGACGAACTTTTGAAAGCCGATCCGAACACCGACATCATCGTCGGCGGGGATTTGAACTCTCACTACAACCAGAACACGCGCTACCGCGAGATGCGTGAGACGGGGATCAACGACGTGCTCGGCTCACAAGGCAACGAACTCGCGATTCGCGGCAAGGACCGCGACCTCTACAATCTCTGGTTTGAGCTGCCATCCGACGCGCGCGGCAGCGACGTGTTCAAAGGCGAGTGGGGCACCCTGATGCACCTGATTATTTCTCGCGGCCTCTACGACCTGCGCGGCGTGCAATATGAGGACAACAGCTTCGTGGTCATGAAAATCGCCGGCCTCAATGCCGATGGCCTCGGTCTGCCGAATCGCTGGAAACCTTACTCTGCGACGGGCAGCGGGTTCTCGGACCATTTTCCGCTCTATGCGCGTTTCCGCACCGTGACCGACAATCGCACCGATCGCTGGATGCCGACGACGAAACCGGGAACCGATGAAACTGTCGTCACGCGCAAAGTGGACTATGCGCCGGTGGATCTTTTCCAGAGCGCGGTCAAACCTGACGAGCTTCCCGAAAACGCCGACCTGCGTGATGGCAGTTATAACGG
>JBEVND010000237.1:0-9878 GCA_040508285.1 Rariglobus sp.
ATTCGGCGAGTTAAGCGCGGCGAGCATGGCGCGAAGTTCGGCTGAAATCTTGGCGAGCTGCGTATGAATTAAGTGAACGCGCGGTTCGCCGGCGTCGGGCGTGATATCATCGAGTGCGTCGATGCGCTGCTGGGCTTCGCCAAGGGTGCTCTCGCCTGTTTCGATGCAGCGCGCCAACGATTCAAGCAGCGCGTGGAGTTCGGCGGTCATCGCCGAAAGCGAGGTGTTCGCCACCGGCTGCCCGGCTTGAAGATGGAGCGTGAGTGCGGTGATGGCTCGCGTGATGCGGGTGTTGTTGTGAAGCAAAGCGGAGCCTTGATCGACGTTGGTCTGCTGCCGCGCGGGTTCGCCGGCCAGACGTTGAAGCGAGGCGGCGGCCATGCCGTTGGCCGTCTCCGCCTGACGCTTGGCTTGAAGAGTTTCAGCGTCGAATGCTCGCCCGTTCGCGAACGCGGACGATACGGCGACTAGATAAATTTCCGACGCGCGAAGGGCTCCGGCCATGGCTGTTGGAAATCGGCTGCGCTCCCAACTCGGCCAGAACAACAACGCGGCGCCCAGGGCGAGAACGCCACCCGCGAGGTTGCACAACAGGCGGGAGATCGTGAAGTCGAGGTGCACCGCGCCGGCGGTTTCGGTGAGCAGCACCAGCATCAGCGTGACGAAGAAAACGGCGAGGGCGTAGCGTTGCTTTTGGTAGTAGGCGAAGCCGAACACCGTGACTGCGATGAGAACGTCCAGCACCGGCAACGGCATGCGCAACCAGAGGAACGCGCTGGCGAGCGCGCTTCCGGCGAGTGTGCCCAGGATGCGTTGTCCGGCTTTCTGTCGCGTAGCTCCATAGTCGGGCTGCAAAACCACGATCAAGGTGAACGCGATCCAGTAACCGCGTGGAATTCCCAGGCCTTCGTAGAGCGCGATCGCGCCCATCGTCATCACCGCCATGCGCAGCGTGTGGCGCACGATCAGCGGGTCGGGCTTCGAGGGCGGGGTGAGCCAGGACATCAACGCCCTAGGCGACCAGGCGCTCAGTTCGGGCAGGCGAAGCGGAAAGCTTTCGCGCGACGACCCGCGGTCAACCGTGTCGTGCAACGAGGACTTCAGCTCGGACAACAATGCATGAATTTGCCGCAGGGTTTCCTGTAGCAATGCGGTGCGTCCGTCAGGCAGGGCGCGGGCGTGATCGCCCACACCTTCGATGAGGTGCAGGCATCGATTGATGCGCACCTCGGTCGCGACAAAATGTGCCGGACGATGTGAGACTACAGTGATGGCAACGGACCGCGTGAGGTTGGTCAGGGCGAGCAGCAGCGAATCGATCGCGGGCGCGATGCGTGCGTAGTCTGCATTGATTGAAAGCAGGTCGATGGAATCGTGAAGCGCCGCCGCGCGATTGCCCAATCGGGCACCCTCCACGCGGAGGACCTCAAGGTGCGCAATTAGCGCGGGATTGCGTCGCGTGCGCGCAGCGACGAGGACGGCGTGGGTGCGGTCGATGGCGGTGCGCAAAGCTCGCTCGCGCTCGGCCAGTTGTTCCTGACGCTTGGCGGCCAGATCGTCGGCAGATGTGCGGAGCGAGGCGAAGACTTCGGAGACAGCGAGCCACGTCTCGGCGACCGATTGGCGCAATGCATGTTGCGGGCGGAAGGGCCAAAGCAGCGCCTGCAGCGTCATGCCCCACAGGCCTCCGATGCCCGCCAGCGCGGCGTGTTGCCACCACGGGTGATGGCTGGACGGAATGGCCAGCGCCATGATGAACAGAAGCGCCGCGACGATGCCCAATCCCGGACCGTAATCGCCGCTGAGATGACGCGCCACGCCAGCGAGCAGGGCGAGCGCGGCAACCGCGGCGATCGAGACGGCAAAGTGCCCGGCGGCGAGCGTTCCCAAGAGCGCGGCACCGGTGATGGCGGCGGTCACGCAAAGCAGGATGACGAAACGAAACCGATAGGCGCCGCGGACATCGGTCAATGCGACGACTTGCGCGCCGACGGCGACAAACGAGATGTCGACAGGGATCTTGAAGACCTGAGCCACGATGAGCGGGACTATGAACGCCACGGTGCCGCGGAGCGCGCGTGTAAGCGCCGGGCTGATGGATTCCTGCTGCCAGAGTTCGCCAGCGCGTTTGGTGAGCGGGACTGACGTCATGGGCACGTGGATACGGTTACACGTAAACGCCGCCACCGAGCAGCCGTTCGCCGTCGTGGATCGCGAGGATTTGTCCGCTGGCGAGACCGCGTTGCGGTTCATTAAAACGAATCAGCGCCGTGCCGCCGCCCTCCGGAATAAATTCGATCGGCGTGCGCGGGTCGCGGTAACGCACGCGGCCTTCGAGGCGTTGGATGGACTCGATGGGCGCGGAGTTCCACTGAAGCGAATGAACGCGCACTTCGGTTTGGAAAAGGCCCGGCGCGTCCGCGGCGTCGAAGGCCACGAGGAGCGCGTTGTCCTCGGCTCGCTTGCCAACGACGACGTAGGCTTGGTTGTCGGTGTTGGAGGGAACGCCGATGCCCTTGCGTTGCCCGAGCGTGTAATAATGCAGGCCGCGGTGAGTTCCGAGGCTCTTGCCGTCGGTGGCGCGAAAGATGGGGCCGGGATGGTCGGGCACGTATTGGCGGAGGAAATCCTGCATCTTCACTTCGCCGATAAAGCAGATGCCTTGGCTGTCTTTTTTCGTGGCGGTGATCAGGCCCGCCTCGGCGGCGAGGCGGCGAAGATCCGGCTTGGGGATGTGGCCGATGGGAAAGCGGGCGTCGGTGAGCTGCGCCTGAGAAAGGAGCGCGAGGAAGTAGGACTGATCCTTGTTTTTATCGGCACCCTCGATCAACGCATACGATCCGTCCTCCAACGTGGTGCGCTGCGCGTAGTGACCGGTGGCAACCGCACCGAAGCCGTGGTCGCGCGCCCACTGGCGGAAGACCCCGAACTTGATCTCACGATTGCACATGATGTCGGGGTTGGGCGTGAGGCCGCGTTTGTAACCATCGAGCAAATACGCGACGACCCGTTCGCGGTAGTCTTGCATGAGGTTGACGACGCGAAACTCGATACCGAGCCGGTCACAGACGGCGCGGGCGTCCTCGATGTCCTGCATCCACGGGCAGTGGCCGATGATGTTGTCCTCGTTGATCCAGTTCTTCATGTAGGCGCCCACGAGGTCGTGGCCCTGCTGCTTGAGCAGAAGCGCGGCGACGGAGCTGTCGACTCCGCCAGACATGGCGACGAGGATCTTTTGCGATGACACGACGTGATGCTATCTGCGCGGGAGGCGCGGACGGAATCACGAAATGCGAACTGCGTGGACGGCTTTTACCGCAGATCCTTAACCGGTCGGCTGCAGCCGTGGCGTATCGAGGCAGGGCAGGTAAGTGAGCAACTCGCCGAGGGTCTTGCTGGGGCAGCCGCGAAAGATTTCCCACACCACCCAACTGCCTACGCACAGCGCGTGCGTGCCTTGGTGACGAGAGCCGTAGGAATGCTCAATGAGCAGGTCGGAACCGAGACCGGAAAACGTGACCACGGAGAGGCCGTCGGCCATACGGATGGCGAGCGTCTTTTGCTCGAAGATGGCCTGGCGAATGTAGGCGTGTGCCTCGTTTTCGCAGAGGTGGACGGTGGAGTGAAGCGTCCTTACGGCAGTGTCCGCTTGGTGGCGGTCGCTGTAGGCGATCGGTAGCGTGCGCTCTATCGATTGGAAACCTGATGCAGTGTCGTAATGATCGGCGCGAATGCTCATGTGAGGACTTCTTTTTTTGCAGCTCATGTGCCTGCGTGCGCCCGTAGTAATACGTAACCCCGAGGGTGCGCACGGGAGCACACCCGTGGCGGCGGAGGAATTCGCCCTTGTGCGACAGCTGGCACGGCGAATGATACGCAAACTCCGTCATGTCTTCTCGTGCCAAAAAAATCGCCCGCGCCTGGTTGGAATCGCCGACACACGGCGTGATTGAGCTCACTCACGACTGGCGCGCCCGAGCGATGCCGTCGCTTTCGTTGAGCGGTGGGGCAAAGTTTGCGACGCTGCAACGCGTGCCGGATTACGTGTTTGGTTGTGAGAGCTGCTATTTCTCCAATCGCAAGGGCGACATCTGGTTTTTCATCCGGATCGCGCAGCATCCGGAGCTCGCGAAGGTGAAAGAAAAAATTTATCTGGCGGGCGATTTCAACGGTTGGAACGAGGCGATTTTCAACGACGAGTGGCAGTTGCACGAGGCGAGCATGGACGGCGATCCGGCGCTCGTGTGGTCAGGGAGGGCGGACAAATTTTACGCGTTCCCGCATCAGCGTTTCAAATTCGTGACCGAGAAGGGCCGCTGGTTGCCCGCCTCTCCGTCCGCGCCCAATGCAGTGCGCGACGATTTGGGTAACGTGAACTACTCGATAGACCCGGAGCGCACGGGGCAGCACTTGTTCAAGTTCGATCTGGCAGAGCCGCTGGACCTGTCCGAATCGTGGTCGGTCAACTGGGCGAATGGTGGGGACGAGCAAACGGTGCCGCTCATGCCGGGGGATTTCTTTTACCGCCTCGCGAGTAATCTGCCGCTCGGCGCGCAGGTGCAGGGCGAGGAAACGACATTCCGGTTATTCGCGCCCCGGGCGAAGTCGGTGGAGTTGTGCGTATGCGCTGTTTTGGACGATCAGGATGCTCCGCATCGTTACCCGCTGAAGTGCGCCGGCGAACGGGGCGGCGTCGATGCCGGTGTCTGGGAAGTGGCGCTCACGCAGAATCTACACGGGTGGTTTTATTGGTATCACATCGACGGGCCGCAGGATGCGTTCGGGTTGTTTGATTCGTCACACCGCGTGCTCGACCCGTATGCGCTGGCCACGGTCGGGCAACTGGGCCCGGGCATCGTGCTCGACGCCGGTTGGATGGGGAAGGCCGATCGCGATTTCAAGACGCCGGCGTGGCAGGACTTGGTGATCGTGGAGGCGCATGTTCGCGATTTGACGTCGCGCGCGCCCGTTGCCCTGAGCGTGGAAGAGCGCCGCGGATTTTCAGGTCTGAAGAAGTGGGTGGAGCACCCGGATTTTTACCTGCACCGCCTCGGCGTGAATTGCGTCGAGCTTCAGCCGGTTCAGGAAAACGACGCGAAGACGCCGGACGAATATCATTGGGGCTACATGACCAATAATTTCTTCTCACCGGACAGCGGCTATGCGCTCGATCCGGCCAAGGCGAGCGGCGTGAAGGAGCTGCAGGAGTTGGTCGCGGCTTTTCACCGGCGAGGCATCGCGGTGATTCTCGATGTCGTTTATAACCACGTCGGCGAGCCGGCGCATCTGATGTTCGTGGACCGTCTATATTACTTTGATCAGGACGGCACGGGGCAGTTGTCCAACTGGAGCGGTTGCGGCAATGATCTCCGCACCTCGGCCACGATGGTCACGCGCCTGATCATCGATAGCTGCCGCCACTTGGTGGAGACCTACGGTATCGACGGTTTTCGCTTCGATCTCGCGGACTTGGTCAGCGCGCCGGTGCTGCGCCAGGTCGAGACGGCGCTAAAGCAGGTGAAACCTGACGTCATCCTCATCGCGGAGCCGTGGAGTTTCCGCGGGCACATCGCGGGTGAGTTGCGCGACACGGGTTGGGCGTCGTGGAACGATGGATACCGTAACTTCGTGCGCGACTACGTGCGCGGCAGCGGCACGCGTGAATCGTTTGAGTATTACCTGAAAGGCTCGCCGTGGTATTACGCGAAATGGCCCGCGCAGACGGTCAATTACACCGAGTCGCACGACGACAAGACCTGGATCGACAACATCACCGAAAACGCCAACGGCAACGGTGACACCCCGACCGCCAACGATCGTCGCCGCACACATTTGATGGCTGCGACGCTGTTCATGTCGGTCGGCATCCCGATGATATCGGCAGGGCAGGACTTCATCCGTTCCAAACAGGGTATTCACAACACCTACCAAATGGGCGAAGTGAACGCCCTCGATTATCGTCGCATCTACCGGTTTCCTTCCACGCACAACTATTTCGCCCACTGGATCGGCTTTCGTCGCTCCGAGGCGGGGCGCTTGATCCGGCATTTTACGCGGGCAAGCGAACGCTTCTTCGAATTCTACTGGGCCAACGATACCGCCGCGGCTGCCGTTTTATACAACGCCGACCGTTCGCAGGGCGATGCGCAGTTGCTCTTCGCGATCAACAACACCCTCAACGACGTAACCATCCAGCTGACCGACGACATCGCCTCGGGCGAGTGGCGACAGCTGGCCGACCACGAGCGGTTTTTCCGCGAAACGGGCGTGGGTTCGATTTCGCAGCCGGTGGACAAAGACCTCTTCGTGCCGGCGCTCGGTTGCGGGCTTTGGATCCGGCGCAGCTGAGGCGCGGTGGCGGGCATCGCAATAAACGCAGGGGATTTGCCCGCAGATGCGCAGCCAAAACCCTTGCCAAGGGGGATGCCGCCCCTTTCTGTGGGCCTTCCGCGCCCATGCGGCACGGTAATCAACTGAATCAGCAATCTAATACTAGAAACGGATCCCTCCCATGGCAGTAAAAGTCGCAATCAACGGTTTTGGTCGTATCGGTCGCCTCGTGTTCCGCGCCCTTGTTGAACAAGGCCTCCTCGGAACCACCCTCGACGTCGTCGCTGTCGGTGACATCGTCCCGGCCGACAACCTCGCATACCTCGTCAAATACGACTCCACCCAGGGCAAGTTCCAGGGCACCGTTTCGTCCAAGAAATCCTCCCCTGACAAGGCCGAGGACGACGTCCTCGTGATCAACGGCAAGGAGATCCTCGTGGTTTCCGCCCGCACCCCCGCCGAGCTCCCTTGGGCCAAGCTGGGCGTCGATCTCGTCATCGAGTCCACCGGTCTCTTCACCGAGGCTGAAAAGGCTCAGGGCCACATCACCGCCGGCGCCAAGAAGGTCATCATCTCCGCTCCTGCGAAGGGCGAAGACATCACCATCGTGATGGGCGTGAACGACGACAAACTCGACGTTTCCAAGCACAACATCATCTCGAACGCCTCCTGCACCACGAACTGCTTGGCACCCCTCGTCCACGTCCTCCTCAAGGAAGGCTTCGGTCTCGAGGAAGGTCTCCTCACGACCGTGCACGCCTACACCGCCACGCAGAAGACGGTGGACGGTCCCTCCAAGAAGGACTGGAAGGGTGGCCGCACCGCCGCTCAGAACATCATCCCCTCCGCCACCGGCGCCGCCAAGGCCGTCGCGCTGGTTCTCCCCGAAGTGAAGGGCAAGCTCACCGGTATGGCCTTCCGCGTGCCGACCCCGACCGTCTCGGTCGTCGACCTCACGTTCAAGACCACCAAGGAAACCTCCCTCAAGGAAATCAACGCCGCCCTCAAGAACGCGTCTGAGACCTACATGAAGGGCATCCTCGGTTACACCACCGACGAAGTTGTCTCCTCTGACTTCATCCACGACAAGCAGTCCTCGATCTACGACGCCGGCTCCTCGATCGAGCTGAACTCGAAGTTCTTCAAACTCGTTTCCTGGTATGACAACGAGTGGGGCTATTCCAACCGCGTCGTCGATCTCACCAAGAAGATCGCCGCTGCGCTCTAAGCGCGACTTCCGTCGCTAAAAAGTAGCGAGTAGCGGGGAGCGAGTAGCGAGCATTTCAAACCGCTCCTGCCGCCCCGTTGCTCGCTTTCTTTTTGCCTGCTTGGTTCGCGCTTTCGGCGCCGCTGAAATTCTCCTCGCTACTCACCACCCGCTCCTCGCTACTTTTTCCCAACATGGCCAAATTCAAAACCATCCGTGATCTCGACCTTGCCGGCAAACGCGTGTTCATCCGCGTCGATTTCAACGTCCCGCAGGACAAGAAGACCGGTGTCATCACCAACAACGCCCGCATCGTCGCCGCGTTGCCCACGATCAACTACGCCCTCGAAAAAGGCGCGTCCGTGGTTCTCGCCAGCCACCTCGGCCGTCCGGATGGCAAGGTGATCGAGAAGTTCTCGCTCAAGCCCGTTGCTGCTGAGCTCGAGAAGGTTCTCGGCAAGCCCGTCATCTTCGTTTCCGACTGCGTCGGTGCCGAAGCCGAGAAAGCCGCCGCCGCGCTCAAGCCCGGCCAGGTGTTGCTCCTCGAAAACCTCCGCTTCCACATCGAGGAAGAGGGCAAGGTGAAGAATGAAGACGGCACGTCCACCAAGGCCGATCCCGAGAAGGTCAAGGCGTTCCGCGCCGACCTCTCCAAGCTTGCCGACGTTTACGTCAACGACGCTTTCGGCACCGCTCACCGTGCGCACAGCTCGGTCGTCGGTATCACGCTGCCCGTGAAGGCCGCCGGCTTCCTCGTCGAGGCCGAGCTCAACGCCTTCGCCAAGGTCTTGAACAATCCCGATCGTCCGCTGCTCGCCATCCTCGGCGGCGCCAAGATCGCCGACAAGATCCCGCTCATCAACAACCTCATCGACAAGGCCGACAAGATCATCATCGGCGGCGGCATGGCCTACACCTTCCACAAGGTGCTGCGCGGCACCCCGATCGGTTCCAGCCTCTATGACCCTGAGGGCGCCAAGATCGTCGAAGAACTCGTCGCCAAGGCGGCCGCTCGCAACGTCGAGCTGATTTTCCCGATCGATTTCATCTGCGGCGACAAGTTCTCGCCCGATGCCAACACCCAGCCTGCCGACCTCGCCACCGGTATTCCCGATGGTTGGGAAGGTATGGACGGTGGTCCGAAGTCCATCGAACTCTACCGCCAGGCCATCCTCTCTTCCAAGACGATCGTCTGGAACGGACCGGCCGGTGTGTTCGAATTCGACAAGTTCGCCGGCGCCACCAAGGCCATCGCCGAGGCGGTTGCCGAGGCCACGGCCAAGGGTGCCACGACGATTGTCGGCGGCGGCGACACCGCCACCGCGGCCAAGAAGTTCGGCGTGGACAAGAAGGTCACGCACAGCTCCACCGGCGGCGGCGCTTCCCTCGAGTTCCTCGAAGGCAAGGCCCTCCCCGGCGTTGTTTTCCTGGAGAGCTGAGCTCTCACGAAGTAGCGAGTAGGGGAAGCGAGGAGCGCGCATTCGGCACGCGACTCGCTTCCGATCCGAAAGGTTTTCTACTCGCTACCTACCACTCGCCACCCGCTACTTTTAAAACACCATGTCCATTCGCAAAAAATTCATCGCCGGTAACTGGAAGATGAACAAGACCTCCGCCGATGCCGTCGCGCTCGTGCAGGAGCTTGTTTCCGAGATCGGCAAGCAGTCCGACGTCGACGTCGTGGTCGCTCCTCCGGTCACATCGATCGAGGCCGTTGCCAAGGCCCTCGAAGGTTCCACCATCAAGCTGAGCGCGCAGAACGTGCATCATGAGGCCAGCGGCGCCTACACCGGCGAAATCTCCGTCGGTATGCTCCGCTCGCTCTTCGCGAACTACGTGATCCTTGGCCACAGCGAGCGCCGCACGTATTTCAACGAGACCGACGCCTTCATCAACCAGAAGGTCCTCGCCTCGCTCAAAGGCCAGCTGAAGCCGATCCTCTGCATCGGCGAAACCCTCGCAGAGCGCGAAGGCAACCAGACCCTCAAGGTCGTGCAGACGCAGCTCGAGGCCGGCCTCGAAGGCGTGAGCAAGGAACTCGCGACCAGCGTGGTCATTGCTTACGAACCCGTCTGGGCGATCGGCACCGGCAAGGTCGCCACGACCGAGCAGGCGCAGGAAGTGCACGCCTTTATCCGCAGCCTCCTCGTGAAGCTGTTTGGCGAAGCCGTCGCGCAAAAAGTGCGTATCCTCTACGGCGGTTCCATGAAGCCGGCCAACGCTCCTGAGCTCCTCGCTCAGAAGGACATCGATGGCGGCCTCATCGGCGGCGCATCGCTCGAGTCCCGCAGCTTTGTGGAACTCATCAAAGCGGCTGCAGCGGCGAAGTAATTCGACGTTA
>JBEVND010000250.1:0-5650 GCA_040508285.1 Rariglobus sp.
ATTTCGAGCACCCGCGCGCCGTTGCGGGTCTTCAACTGCGCACGAAACGGCGAACAGGTGCCATCGCCGTAAAAAGTGACCGCCGGGATGGTCTGCGTTTCGATGAGTTGCCCTCCGAGAAGAATCGACGAGGCGTTGCCGGCGGATTTCGGCGCAAGGAAATCGAACTCAGCAACGTCCTTGTTCACGAACCGATGTCGCGTTTCGACTCCATCTGCGATCGCGACGAATTCATGCTCTTTGGCGTCGAAACTGAGCCGCACGTCGCGATTGTTCATCAACGCATCTTTGCGAACCGCCGCCGTTGCCGCCCAAAACAACTCCTCCGAGGACATTGGTCGATCGCGCAGCAACCGGTTGGTTCCGACAACCAACACGCTGGTGAGCAGCGCGATCAGCGCGATCGTGATCAATACCTCAAGGAGCGTGAAGCCACGCCGGCTGCCAACGAAACTCGAAGCGATGACAGCCATGGGAACGCAAACCGGTTAAGCCGGCGCCTTACCAGTTCCCGATATCGTCGGGCGTTCCCTCGGTTTTGTCGGTGCCCTTGGAGTAAAGATCGTAGCCACTGGGATTTTTCACTCCAGGGAAACGGTAGATGTAGGCCTCCTGCCACGGATCGAGAGGGAGTTTGCCGCCGGGAGTTTCAATGTAAGGGCCCTTCCAATTATCGCCCTTGTTCTGCGGAGGTGTAACCAGCGCCTGAAGACCTTCAGCTGTAGAAGGATAGCCACCCATGTCGATGCGGTAGGCTGTCAGCGGAGTTTTGACACTGGAGTTCACAAAGAGGCGGGCAATGTCTTCCTGTTTTGCGCCGAAAATGCCGCCGACCTTGGTAACGGCGAGACCGACGAGAAGTCCGATAATCGCCAACACCACAAGAATTTCGAGCAAGGTGAACGCACGGCGGGCCGCGCGGAGGGAGTTACGATGGGGGAAACGCATACGCTTGGAAGGGGATGACGGTGAAGAGACGGAAAAGTTGCGCGAGACCTGCGCAAAACGCTTTTGACAGTCGAGCTGGTGTCCCCGCCGCGACTCGAACGCGGGTATGCGGTTTAGGAAACCGCCGCTCTATCCAGTTGAGCTACAGGGACGGCAAAAATGCCAAAAGCGTCGCCAAGTTGGGGGGCGGATTGCGGGTTGACAACCTTTGGCTGCACGGCTTTTCATCTTCCTCTTTTTCAAATGAGCACGACCGAAACCACCCAGCAGAGCCTCACTCCTGAACAGATCCCGTTCACGACGCCCCAGGCCATGCGCAACTACGTCACCGACACCGGCAAGATTCTGCCGCGCAAATACACCCACCTTTCCGCCAAGCAGCAGCGCGCCGTTACGAAGACCATCAAACAGTCCCGTAACAACCTGCTCGCCCTCTAAGCGATTGGTTCAAGCTTTGCAGCGAAGGCCGGAGCTCATCCCTCCGGCCTTTTTCATGCCATGAAGCCAACGGTCACTGCACGCGTCTACCGACCCACGCCGCGAAATCTCGCGTTGCTTGCACGCGTTCTCGCCGAAGGCGGCCTCGTGGCGACTCCCAGTGAAACCGTGTATGGGTTGGCCGCCGATGCGCTGAACGCCAAGGCGTGCCGGGCGATTTTTCGCGCCAAAGGACGGCCGGCCAATGACCCCCTCATCGTGCACGTCGATACGATCGCACAAGCCGACGAAGTCGCCGAGTTCCACGAGGCCGCGCATAAAGTCGCCGCCGCTTTCTGGCCGGGACCGCTCACCCTCGTGTTGCCGAAGCGCAAAGGCGTTCCTGCTATTGTCACATCGGGCCTGCCCAGCGTCGCGGTGCGCATGCCCGCGCATCCTCTTTTCCGCGCACTGATTCGCCAAAGCGGATGTCCACTGGCCGCACCGAGCGCTAATCCCTTCGGCTACATCAGCCCCACAACCGCGGCGCACGTGCTCGATGGTTTGGGAAAACGAATCGGCCATATCCTCGACGGCGGCGCGGCCTTGATCGGAGTTGAATCGACCATCCTCGATCTTCGCGATCCTGCGCACCCCGCCCTGCTCCGCCCTGGAGCCATTTCGCGCGAAGAGCTTCAAAAGGTGCTCGGGCGTAAAGTCGCTGCGTATCGCCAGGTCTCGAAACCCGACACATCGGCCGTCGCTCCTGGCATGCTTGAGCGGCACTACAGCCCGCGCACACCCCTGACGCTGGTCGGCAAATTATCGGCTTCGGCGATCCAAAATACAGCATCCGATGCCGCCCTGCTTTTTCTCCGCAAACCCAGCGGTAAAACTGCCGCCAACATTTTTTGGTTAAGTGAAGCCGCCGGAGCCAAAGGCCTTGGCCAGGCCGCGCATCATCTCTTCGAAAAACTGCGCCAGCTCGACGATGGCGGCTGGTCACATATCCACGCCGAACTCGCTCCGGGCAAAGATGCGCTGGCCTTGGCAATCAACGACCGACTCTCGCGCGCTGCGGCCAAGCGTTGAACGCACACTGACTCTACAAAAAAAAGCGGCCCTTTTGGGGCCGCCTTTTTTGCGTCCAAAACCTGAGCGTTTAGCGCTCCGGAGTGGGGTCGTCTTTCGACATAACCACGTAGTAGTCCTTGTAAGATTTGTCGTAATACTGGGCGTAGTAATAACCGGATACCGAGAGATTGAGACCGTTTAGCACGGCACCGAAAACCGGCACATTGGCTTCGAGCAGCTTCTTGGCGCTGAACTGGGCGGCTTTACGACGAACCTTATTAAAGAAAATCGTGAACACCGAGCCATCCACCAACGGGAGGATGATCAACGCATCGCTCACCGCGGCCAGCGGAGGCGTGTCGAAGAACACGCGGTCGTAGCGTTTGCGAAGATCCGCGATCATCGACTCGAAGTTCTTGCCGTTGAGGATCTGAGTCGGGTTCTTCGCACGACCGCCCGTCGGAATCACATCCAGATTCGGATGAACTCCACGGATCACCACATCATCGATCGTCGCGGTGCCGGCGCAGATATCGATCACACCCTTGCGGTTTTCCAACCGGAACGATTTATGGATATTCGGCTTACGGAGGTCGCAGTCGACGATTGCCACACGCTCGCCGTGGGCGGCAAAGGTGAGCGCAAGATTCGTAGTGGTAAATGACTTACCTTCACCGGGAATCGTGCTCGTCGTAAGGATACACTGAGCGTTTTTACTCTCGTCTTTGAGACGAAGGCTGGAGTGCAGCGTCAAGAACGCTTCGCACACCTGACGATCGGCATTGTTGATGACGATCTGAGCCTTGTCCGGCTGCTCCATCTTTTTGATCTGTGGAATAATGCCGATCAACGGAAGGCCGACCACTGCTTCAATGTCGAAGGAGCTCTTTACGCGGTCATCGATGAACGCGACGAAGAACGCGAAGGCTAGGCCTAGACCCAAGCCACCGACGAAACCAATACCGAGGTTCAACGGAATCTTGGGGGACACATAATCGCTCTCCTGTGAGGGCGTGGCACGGTCCACGACACGGGCACTCTGCGTGTCCAAGTTAACCGCCATCGTGGTTTCACGCATACGACCGATGATGCTCTGAAGAAGCTCATCATTGATCAGCAGCTTGCGCGAAAGCTCCTCATATTCCACCGCCGCGCGGTCCAGCGCCATGGTCTCGGAACCCGCTTGGGTGAGTGACAACCGAGCCTGAACATCATTGCTTACCGCATTCTGATATTCTGACTCAATGGTCGCAGCGGCATTGGTGATGGCACGCGTCAACTCGCGCTCCGCCTGGGCGAGCGAGTTCATCGTCTCCATCATGATCGGATGCTTGTCGCGGTAACGATCGCGGAGCTGGGCAACCATGATCTTCTTACCGGAAACTTCTTTCACCAGCTGATCGATCAAAGGCTGGCTCGCAATGAAGGACAGCTCGGTCAAATCACCACCAGATGCACGACGCTCCTGCACCTGCTTCCAGCGAACCTCGGAGTCCTTCAACTTCGCCTCGGTCTGCGTGACGTAAAGGTTGAGTGCCTTGAGCTTTTCCGTGACGATGTCCTTACGCTGATCCAGCGAGGGCATATTGTTTTTCTCACGGTAATTCTGAATCTCGATGGCCATGTCCTTGACCGTGCGCTCCTGCTGTTCGGCGCGAATCTTCAACTCCTCGACCGCCTTCATTGTCTCGTCGATACGGACGCGGGAGTTGTAGGCGATGAACTCTTCAACAAACAAATTCGCAACCCGCGCGGCCATCTGGCGATCAGGATGCCGGTAAACGACATTGATCATGAGGCTCAAACGCTTCGGCACGATCTTACGATTCTGGCCCAACACTTCGAGCGGCGTCACTGGATCGCTGCCACGTCCTTTCTCGTAAGGAGCCATGAACAGACGCATGTCCTCGCCCGTGATACGTTCAGACACTTTCTGAATGATCGCTCCGCTGCTAAGCACTTCAACAACGGTATTAAGATCCTCGGTGCCTGTGATACGGTTGCTCACAACCGCCTGCACCTTGTTCATCACCTGCGGATCGTCGCGGTAAATCTGCACACTGGCGGCAGACTGATAAATCTTGGTCTGGCTGAACGTGTAAACCAGCGCCGACGAGAAAACGACGAGGAATACGACGATGATATACCAGATACGTTCGCGAAGGATCAGCGCGTAATCGCGAAACCCGCGCTGCATCGAGCTCTCACCGCCATAGCCAACCGCTGAATAACCAGCGTAGCCACCGCCATAACCATAATCTCCCTGTTGCTGCTGCTGCCCCTGATTGGTCTGAGGCGGGTGCTTTAAATTCGAATCCATGGAGAGTCTTAAACTTTAAATAATGCGTTCTGGAACAAAGATGATGTCGTTCACCATAAGGGGCCAACTATTGCTAGAAGTTCCCTTGATCAGTTCATCCGCATTAATGATGTAGGTGTCCGTCTTACCATCCGCGTTTGTGCGGGTGAGCTTCACCTGTGAACGTTGAGCCAGACGGCTAAAGCCGCCGGCTCGTGAAATGGCATCGAGCAAGGTCAGCCCTTGTTCTTGCGGGAAAAGCACTGCGCCGGGTTGGTTCACCTGGCCGATGACGTTGACGGTGCGCTTGGCATACTCGACAACGACAACGTTGACCTGAGGATTCACCAAATAATCGCGGTCATAGAGGTCGCGAATCAAGTCCTCGGCCTGACGAAGGGATTTACCTTTGAGGTCCACCTTTCCGATCAACGGAAGGGTGATGGAATATTCTTGGGAGACGCGCACGTCGCGCTTGAGATTTTCCTCTTGGAAAACCTGCACGTTTAACAGGTCGGAGGGCTGAAGGACGTAGTCCAACACCGCGGCGGCCGGAACGGATCTCCTCTCTTGAGCCGAGACTGAACCAACGGCGACCACCAAGGAGACTAAAGAAAAGACGAGAACTCTTAGCTTAAACATGGGGAAACAAGCGGAAAAAAAAACGGAAGAAGACCAGAGGATCTTCTTCCGTCGAAGGAAATGGTCAAGCTAGGCTGCTTAGTAACGGGCCGAAAGCGAGACAGTGACCACGTTGTTGTCGAACTCGGCACCAGCAACATTCGAAGAATTGTCGCGGAACAGGTAGGACAGGTTGGCGCTGAGGAACTCGTTAATGATGTAACGGGCACCCACGACAGCCTCGATGTAGTCATCGGTGCGACCAGCGAGCTGATAATCAAGCTCACGATA
>JBEVND010000262.1:0-6328 GCA_040508285.1 Rariglobus sp.
GCTGCATGCGAATCGGAATATTCTGGTGAACAGCGGCGGCAGTCTCGTTGTAAACAAAAGCTCCATCGGCACGGCCACGATTGCAGGTGTGATTTCAGGGGGAGGCGGCGTTTCCACTAGGAGCGGCGGCAATACCCGAACCATCAAACTCTCGGGACTTAACACCTACACCGGGACGACCAATGTGAACAGCGGGAGACTCCAAGCCGGCTCGACCAGTGCCTTCGGTGTAAACTCGGCGGTCACTATCGGCAGCTTTTCCTCGGCGGTCTTGGACCTGAATGGCTTCAACAACGCGATCGGATCCCTCGCCGGTGCGGGTGGATCTGTCGTGCTCGGCTCCGCGACTCTCACCACCGGCGGCAACGACACATCGACCACCTACTCGGGTGTCATCTCCGGCTCCGGCGGTTTCACCAAAGTCGGCGCCGGCACCCAGACCCTCTCCGGCGACAACACCTACTCCGGTGCCACGACCGTCAACGCCGGCACGCTCGCCCTCGGTGCTGCCAACCGCATTGCCAACACCAGCGGTCTCGTGCTCGGCGGCGGCACGTTCGCCACCGGCGGTTTCAACGAGACGCTCAATACCCTCACGCTCAACGGCTCCTCCACGCTCGACTTCGGCGCGGGCCTCGGCTCAGCCCTCGTGTTCTCCGCCAGCAACGGCATCGCCTGGACGGGCACGCTCACGCTGCTCAATTTCGACATCGGCACCGACTCGCTGAAGTTCGGCACCTCCGTCACCGCGCTGACCCTCGCGCAGCTAGACGCGATCTCGCTCTCGGGCTACACCGCGTCGCTCGCCAACGATGGCACGGTCATCTTCTCCGCCATCCCCGAGCCGTCCACCTACGCCCTGTTTGCCGGTGCCGCTTTCCTCGCGTTGGCAACCGTCCGCCGCCGCCGTTAAGCGGCAATCACGCTTGCGAATTAGGTGTGGTTCGCAGGTGGAGTGCGACCAGAGCCGCAACACATCGGCACGAGTGAAATGCGATCGCTCTGCGCCGTGAGTCTCCCATCGGTCGATGTCACCACCGACGGGCTGCTCCTTCCGGCCGGCGCGCACGTTATCCTCGAAGGCTGATCGATCTCACGGATTTGGGGGCGGTTCATCGTTTTGTTCAAACGAACGGACGAAGAATTTTTTATCGGACGATTCAGAGCGAGATATCGGCCGGATTCTCGGGACATTCGCAGACTACCCTGTCCGCGCCTCGGGTTTCCCCTGCCTATTCACGTCCCCATGAAGTCACCCCTTTCCCGCCTTTGCCGTGTCATGCTCACCGGCCTCGCGCTCGCTGCCTTGACGGCCCGCGTCCACGCCCAACCCACCGAGGGGTTACCGCCCAAGGCGAAACCGGCCGAGGCCGGCTGGGGTTTCTATAAAGGCTGGGCCACCGGTTGGGCCGGCCTTCATCAAAAGCTCCTCGAACGCACCGCCAAAGGTGGCGTGGACGTAATGTTCCTCGGCGACTCGCTCACGGCGCTCTGGGACAAGGAGGGCAAAACCGTCTGGGACGCGCGCTTCGCTCCGCTCAAAGCCGCCAACTACGGCATCGGCGGCGACAGCACGCGCCAGGTTATCTGGCGTCTCGGAAACGGGGAACTCGACAACCTCAACCCCAAGCTCGTCGTGCTCATGATCGGCACGAACAACATCTACAACGACCACAACTCCGGCACCGATGCCGAGATCACCGAGGGCGTCGCGAAGATCGTTGGTCTGATCCACGCGAAGGCCCCGGCCGCCAAAGTCCTGCTGCTCGGCGTGCTCCCGCGCCAGAACGCGTTTTTCACGAACCGCACCGTCACGCTTAACCAGGAGCTGTCTGCCTACGCGTCGAAAAACCAAATCCAGTTCATCGACGCCTCCGCGAAATTCCTGAATGCGGACGGCACCCTCGCGCCCGCGCTTTTCAAACCGGACCAGGTCCATCTTTCCACCGACGGCTACGCGATTTTGGCAGACTCCATTCAACCCGCCATCGCCTCCCTGCTTAAACCTTGAGGCCCACTCGCCCCCTTCCCCCGAAAATTCTTCCACTGCCCATGTCCATTTTTACCAAGACCTTTTTCACCGGAGCGCTCGCTCTCGCCGCGACGCTCGTGGCGACCGCTCAAGCTTACACCTGGAAGCCCGTGCGCGTTGGCGGCGGCGGTGCCACCACCACGATTCAAGCCCACCCCAAGGTGAAGGATCTCTATTTTATCACCACGGACGTCGGCACGCCCTACCGTTGGAACGCCGCCGAGCAACGATGGGAAGGCCTGCTCTATAAAAACGGTTTTAAAGGCTGGGAAAACCGCAGCGCTGCCGCCCGCCTCGCCTTCGATCCGAGCGACGCCACCGGCAACACCCTCTACGTCACCGTCGGCGGCATGTGGTCCGTGGACGGCACCGTCCTCAAATCCGTCGATCGCGGCAACACGTGGCACGACTGCCAGATCCGTCTCGATATAAAACCCAATAACGAACAGGGCGCCGGCCAGCGCATTGCGGTCGATCCCAACAACAGCTCCATAGTCTATGTCACCACGCGCGGCGCGAAGGAATCGAAGGTCACCGAGACCAACGGCACCTTCAAGAGCACCCGCGGCGGCGCGCCCGGCTCTTGGGAAAAAGCAAACGACCTCTGCGGCAACTTTGTCCTTTTCGATCCCAGCGGCGGCATGGTCAACGGAGTCACCCGCACGCTTTACATCGGCACTTCAGAGGGCGTCCAGCGAAGCACCGACGGCGGCGCGACGTTCTCCCTCATGGCCGGCAGCCCGGCGACCGCCACGCGCGTGAGCCTTCACTCCAGCGGCACTCTTTATGTGACCGCCGGCAACCCGTGGACCGGCAAGCCCAACGGCGGCGCCTTCAAGTGGAGCAACAACACCTGGACCACCATCTCGCCGCCCACGCCCGGCACTTACTCCGCCGTCGCCGTCAACCCGCAGAACAAAGACCAGGTCGTCGTCAGCAGCAGTTCGTTTTCCCCGTATCGATTCGACCACTACCGCAGCAAGGACGGCGGTGCGACTTGGACGATCATGAACAAGAAACACGATAAAACCGAAGCCCCGTGGTATGCCTCGGACATCGGTCAGGCCACCAGCACGTTTTGTTGGGACCCGTTCAAGCCGTCCACCGTGTGGTTCACCGATTTCTTCTTCGCTTACAAAACCGACGACGTGTGGGCCGCCCCTTCGGTCACGTGGAAATCGCAGTGCGCCGGTCACGAGGAAACCGTGGCCATCGGCAACCTCCTCTCTCCCGGCTCCGGCCCCAATGTCCTCCATTCATCAGTCGCCGACATCGGCGGCTGGGACCACAAGTCCATCGTCGATTCGCCCGCGGTCGGCATGATGAAATTCTTTCCGCACATCCACAGCCCCTCGGGAAGCGGCAGCGGTAACATGACCGGCGTGGCCGTGCAGGAAACCAATCCCAACTTCATCGCCCGCGTTGGCCGCGTCTCATGGGATGGTCCTTCCTACTCCGGCTATTCCACCGATGGCGGCACCACCTACAAGGTCTGGAAAAGTCCTGCTGACGCCGCCGGCGGTCGCATCGCCGTCTCCGCCAACAGCGAAACCATGGTGTGGGTCACCCAACAAAACGGTTCCTACCGTTCCACTGATCGTGGCACCACTTGGAACGCCATCACCACGCTGCCGAAGGGCATCCTCATCGGCGGCAAGAATGTCTTCTCTACCGGCCCGCGCTTCCCGTTGGCCGCCGATAAAGTAAACGGCAAAAAGTTCTACGTTTACCACTACGGCCGCGTGTATGTGAGCAGCGACGGCGGCGCGACGTTCGCCGCCGCGGCGACGCTGCCCAACTCCTATCCGACCGACCACCTCACCATCGAGACCGTGCCCGGCAAGGAAGGCGAAGTCTGGATCGGTATGCTGAAACAGGGCGTGTTTCGCTCCACCGATTCCGGAGCTACGTTCACCAAGATCGCCGGCGTCGACAGCGCGGACTTCCTCGCCATCGGCAAAGCCTCGCCATCCAACCCCAGCGTGCCCGCCATTTACTTCCTCGGTAAAATGGGCGAGGTCGAGAAGAGCCTCTTCCGCTCCATCGACAACGGCTCCACCTGGACCGACCTCGGTGTCCCTGCCATTGGCAAATCTCCGTTCTGCATGGCCGCCGACCGTCGCGTCTTCGGCCGCGTTTACTTCGGCACGACGGGCAACGGAATCATGGTCGGCGAGAATTGATCCGGACCGGCGGATCAATCAGCCGCGTCTACGAAGGAGTTAGAGCCCGCGTAAGCGTTCGGCGACAGGCTGGTTGAGTTTATAAATGCGGTCTGGCCCGTCCGGTCTTCGCCGGACGGGGCTTCAATCTTACCGTCTTCCCCGGCACCCACACCCCGTCGATCATCACAGTCAGCGGTGCCGCGGGCAGCCCCTTTTCGCTGCGGTGAATCTGCGCGACCAGGACATCCACGCACGCCGCGCCGATCTGATCGTGGCGCTGGTTCATCCCCGCGAAATCAGGTTCACTTGCTGCGTTGTGATCGAGCATCACGACGCCCAAGTCCTCCGGCACCTGATACCCCGCCTCCAGCAGGTAACCGCGGACGCGTTGATCTTGAATGAGCAGGCAATCGGGGCGTTCGTCCGCCACCCAGCGCAGAATGCCCTCACGCGTCAGCTCCTCCGAAACGTGTGACGCGACGCGCCGGGCACTCGTTATCTGGGAATGGTGGAACTGGATCGCGTGCAGCCAGGCGTTGTCCACCCGATCGCTCTGATCGCGACTTACGCAGAGACCGATCCGCTGATAACCGAGACGCTGCAATTGCCGGATCGCTTCAAGTCCCGTGTGCAATTGGTGATTAACCACCCGGTGCACCGCAGGCGCGCGCATGGAATAACCGAGCGCCACGCTCGCGAAATCCGCCCACTTCAAACGCGGCGATTTTAACCCACCCGGCACAGGCGCGACGATGATTCCCGCAATCCCTCGGTGCATCAGGATGCGGCTCAGTTTCGCCGCCGTCATTCCCGGCTCACTCAACCAGAATTCCTCGATACGATAGCCTAATCGCTCCGCCCGCTCCACCAACGCCGTGAACGCGGTGCGATACGCGGGAATCCACTGCCAGGCCGATCTCGTGTGATCCGTAGTGATGTAACCGATACAGCCCGCATGCGGCGAGCGCCGCGCATTTGCCAGATGCACCGACAGCCGCTGGATCAGCGGGTCGGGACGGTAGCCCATTCCATCAGCGATCTTCTTGATGTGCTCCCGCGTCGCCGCCGGGACCTTGGGGTTGTTTCGCAACGCATAAGACACTGCCATCCGCGAAACACCCGCCGCATCCGCGATGTTCTGCATGGAAACATGTTTCATAAAATTCGAAATCGAGCCTTGGCAAAGTCAGGTGAGAACCCACGCAACCATCTATCCTGACGCAACAAGCTGGTTTTGTTTACAGTAAACAAGTCGCCCCGTTGCCGACGATCTTAAAATTTCCAGTATTTGGGGCATGAACCCCGTTCAATCCGCTGTCTCGAACCGTTACTCGATGGGTGCCTGCCTCTTTGCCGGATTGCTAGCCGTCTCCGCCGTCAGTTCCGCGCACGCCGCCACCACTCTCGTCGACGATCAGTTCAACGACGGCGGTCTCACCAACGGTGCCGATCCCCTCGATGCCGCCTGGAGCTCGCAAGCGAACTCCACACCGACCCTCGGCGCGTTCAATTCGACCGGCAACACTAGCAACGCCTTGATTATCGATTCCACTGCTACGTTTTCGGGGAACCAGGGCCAATTCACCAATGCGACTCCGTTGGCCATCGGCGAGTCGATCACCCTGTCCTTCGATTTCCGTATCACCAATGCGGCGGGGAATAACGACGCCGGCCTTCGATTCGGTCTGAGCAGTTCAGCGAACACGTATGCGTTTACGTTCGGAACTGGCACGACTTCCGGCGGAAACATTGTCCAATTCGGCGCCAACACGGTAGGCGGAAGCAATGTCATTTACACGCCATCAGGAGCGTCGTTCGCGATTAACAACACTGCCTCCCACACCTTCTCCCTCACGATCACGCGCACCGGCGGCACCTCCCTTTCGTTCCTTGGCAGCGTGGATGCCAACACCGTCAGCGCCGTTACCTCGAACAGCATCTCCAACTTCACCTTCAACAACATCATTCTGGGCCAGGGAAACACCACCAACGACTTCAACATCGATAACGTGCTCGTCAGTGTCATCCCCGAGCCGTCCACCTACGCGACCCTCGCCGGACTCGTCGCCCTCGGACTCGTTGCCTTCAAACGCTCGCGCACTTCCCGTTGATCAACGACGCGACAAACTCG
>JBEVND010000279.1:0-3216 GCA_040508285.1 Rariglobus sp.
TAGGCGACGGCTTTCACGACATCGTGATTTTTTTCGATGTAAGCAAAGAACGGGACATACCACTCGGCCCAGATTTCTTCGGGAGTTTTGGGCTTCGAATCCTGGCCGTTGGCTAGACTCCTTTTGGTGAGGCGGGCCAGGTCGTAGCCCTGCGGGGCGGCTTCGCAGACCATGACGGGCTTGCCGTGCGCGCGGGCGAAGGCGAGCAGGCGGTCGGTGAGCTCCACCTGTTTGACCGCGGTGAGAAACCACGAGTAACCAACCCAATCGACGTAGTCGTCACCCGGATACCAGTCGGCGATGTCCTGTTTTTGATAACCGCTGTAGAGAGAAGTGCAGGACTGCCAGACGTAGGCGCAGTTGGTCACTTCGAGCCGGCGAAAGATCGTGACGATGCGACGGAAGGCTTCGCGGTAAGGCTCGGGCTTGTAGTGATTCCACGAGCCGTCGAATTCGTAGCCGATGCGCAGGAAGACGGGGCGTTGCGCGGACTTGATCCATCGCGCGAGTTTTTCGATGGCGGCATCCTGTTTTCCGGCGGCGATTTTCTCCTCCTGATCGACGAAATGCAGACCGATCGCGAGGGCGGAGTGTTTGAACGTCGGGTTATCGATGATTCCTTGGGCCCAGAGGTCGCCTGACCAAAGATTGACCTTGGATGTCAGGCCGCGAAGCGAAGGAAGGCTAAGGTAAGTGGTGACCCCGGCCGGCGCCGGCAGGCCGTGGTCGAGATAACCATCGTTGTTGGGAGCGGGAAAGCCGCCGATGGCACCGAGGTCTTGGCCAATGATAAGCAGGGTTTGATTTGCCGGAGGCTCGAAAAGGGCACGGGCAACCGTTAGTTGCGGCAGTAGAAAAAACGCCAGCAAGAAGGCGATGACGTGTTTCATTGCGGGGTGGGGCGGGTTTTGTGCAGGTGCGCCATCGCAGCGGACATCCAGACGACAAAGGAGGCGACGACGCTCCATTCGAGCACAGCGATGTCCCAGACGGCAGGGCGCTGGAAGTTTTGCGGGGCGGCGAAGGCTCCGTTAAGAATGCCTATGAGGGCGATGAGCAGCACGGCCAGGAAAATCACCGCCAGCAGCGACGAGGCGATGCCGGCCAACAGGAGGAGCGGAGCGTGGCGGAAGGTGTATTTGCGCCAGAGTCCGACCGTGAAAATCAAGGTGGTGGCGAGCCAACCCCAGAAGTAGAGCATGGCCGCTCCGAGGTGCGGCTTCAGGTGGTCCATCGACGCGAATCCGCAACCGATCACGCCGATCAGTGCGCAGATTCCGGTCGTCAGCACGGCGCGGCGCATCTTGCGGTTAAGGCGTGCGGCCAAGTCACGGACCAGCGGGAAAAACAGGAGACTGCCGACGATGAGGCAGACGTTGAAAACGCCAGACGCGCGGGAGAGTTTTTGCGAGCCGAGCTCGGAGACAAAGTTACGTAGCGGGTTGAAAGCGCTGCCGTCTGCGTTCTGAAAATGAACGCCGGTCCAAGTGATGCCTGCACCGAGAACCAGCAGGCCGATCATACCGGCGCGAATGCTCGTTGAGATAGAAGGGGTAGTCATGATCGATGCGGTAATCAGGCTCGGATCACCGCGACATCGTGAGGCTGCAAGCAGAGGGGGCCGAATACAGGCAGGTCGGTGACGAGGTTATGTCCGGCAGGGACATTCGGAACGGTAACTGCGGTGTCCTGATGATTGATTAAAAATGTAAGCCGATGCGCGGGACCTTGACGGATGACTTGTTCCACGCCAGCGGGGAGGTTGGCAGCTGCAGGAAGTTCGTTGCGAACCGTCCAGTGCGTTACGAGGGCGGAGAGCAATGCGTCGCTGAAATACGTTCCGACGTAGTAAACCGCACCTTTGCCGTGAACGCGGCGGGTAATGGCAGGTGTGCCGGCGAGATGGCGTGTTGTCCACGACGCGATCACTTCGGTGCCGGCGGCCGGCTCGAGTTGCTCATACCAGAGGTGGGTTGTGAGTTCGTCGCTGGCGGACACGCGCAAGTTGAGCGGACGCGCCTCGGGGACGTTCTGGCGTCCGTATTCAGAAACGGTGACGCCAGCCAGCTCGGTTAGCACGCCAGGCGCCGAGATGGTGACAACGTTGTTGTCAGTGTCCTTGGTGCCGGTGCGGGCGCCGATCACCAAGGTGCCTCCAGATGCGACCCAATCTGCAAGTGCGGAGGGCCACGCGGGATCAAACGTGGTGTAGTGGGTGAGAACGTAGAGCATTACGCCTGCCAGCGAATCGTCGGGGTGGACGCAACCCACGGCGTAACCGTGCTGATGGAAGAATCGATGAACGCCCTCGGCGGCCTGGCGAGGGTTGGGCAGGCCGTGGGAAATCGGGAGATGTGCGTGGAGCGCGGTGAAATCGCCGCCGGATACGGCGACATCGATGTGAACGCGGGTGCCCGTCACGGCGGGACCCACGCGTTTCATTTCCGCGCCCAGGCGCGCGGCTTCGTGGTAACGACGGCGCGGGATGTTATCGTGGTCGAGAACACCGCACCAGTATTGCTCGGCCCCAAAGGGGCAGCTGCGTTCGCGAAAGAGTAGAAGGCCGTCGGCGCCGTGAGCGATGCTGGCGTAGGCCATGCGACGGAGTTCTCCAGGCTCGGGGTTGTCGTGGAGATAGGCGTCCTGTCCGCCGGGACCGGATTGTTGCTCCATGACGATGAAGTTGCCCGCGTAGCTGCGCACGTAGTCGAGATTGAACGCGTGGTCGGCGGCGCGTGCGTCCGGAGCATATTTGAAAAACGGATACGAATCGAAGCTGAGAAAATCCAGATCACGGGAGAAGTCTCCGTGATAATCGATGGATTTGAAGCAGCCGTTGTGGGTAACGAACCACGTGGAGTTGGCCTCGCGGAGGATATCCACCTGTTCGCGTTGGAAGACCGTGACGCCGTGGTCGAGGAATCGATGGTAGTCGAGGATGTGGGCAGGATTGGGATGCGTGGGCCGGTAGGCGATGGGCGTGGGGATGTCCTCAAAGCGATCGTAAGTCTGCGTCCAGAACGCGGTGCCCCATGTGCGGTTAAGGGCGGCGATGTCGTCGTTGAATTTGGCGCGAAGGAATTCGACAAATGCGGTCTGCGCCGCAGCGGAGTGGTCCTCGGCGAAATGGCAGTGAAACTCGTTGTCGGTCTGCCAGCCGATAACGTGCGGGTTATCTTTAAAATGGTCTGCGAGGGCGCGAGTGATGATCCGGCT
>JBEVND010000299.1:0-5677 GCA_040508285.1 Rariglobus sp.
TAAGCAGTAGGCGCGGCGCCGGTCTTGTTGCTCCAGGCGGTCACCTTGGCGGTGTCGTAGTCGCCTTGTTTACCCGGAGCGGCGGAGTTGATGGAGAGCCAGACGACGCCTTCGGCGGTGGCTGCTTTCTGGAGCTTGGGGATGTTGCCGCTGCCTTCGTAGTGTTTTACGACAAAGGGGCACTCGGGGTTGACCCATTCGAGCACGACAGTCTTGCCGAGGAGTGACGACAACGTGTGCGAACCGCCGTTGATATCAGTGAGGGTGAAATCAGGAGCAGCCTGACCAACGACAGCGGCGGCCTGGAGGCCAACCGCGAAGACCGCAGCCGTGAGGGCTGCAAAACAGGAACGAATGAGGTGGGATGACATAGCAGTGCGTAGTGTGCGAGGAGCGGCGAATTGTTCCATCCGTAAAATCCCGTGGTTGCTGAAACGGAAGTGCCTGCCCTAGCCTGCGTGCACATGGGTTGGGTCCTTGATTTTTTCCGGCTTACGTGGGGCTTCTTTTACTGGAACCTGCGAAAGACGTTTTACCGCCGTCAGTGGACGAAGCGGTGTCCTTGCCAGCACCCGAGTGACTCGGGACGCGCGTGGGAAACCGCCTGCGTGGCCGTGCTCCACTGGAACAAGCCGGCGCGCTTTCAGCGGGTGTGTCCGCTCTTGCAACGCGGGACCGGCGGCGAATGGCGTTGCTCGGTGAATCGCGCAGAGGTGCGCCCGTTCTGGGGACGTGCGGCGGCCTTCTACGCCACGTCGTTCGTCGTGGTTTATCTGGTGGCGACGCTGAGCGCCTTCGCCTTTCTGCGCACGGTGGGCTACGGCGTAACGTATCCGGGCGTCGCGTGGCCACCGGCGTGGTCGAAGTTTACGGCCATCCGCACGGAATTCTTTCTCGGCAAATACCAGGCGGCGAGCCGCGTAGGTGATCCGCAGTCGGCGATGATCGCGTTGTCGACGGCCTACAACCTGAACCCGCAGAACTACCCGGCCGGCCTCGAGCTCGCGAAGCTGTGGCAAGTCACCCAGCCCGGCCTGTCCAACCGCACGTATCGCCGCTTGATCGATGAACACCCCGGGCAGGCCGAGGTCACGGCGCAAACGTGGTTTCGCGCGTTGCTGGCGCGCGGCGATTTTGTGGGCGTGGAGCAACTCGCCATCGAACGCATCATAGCGGAGCCCGACGGCTCGACGGCGTGGTTAAGTGCGTTCCTCTTTTCCAATCAACGCACGCGGGACGCCGATTCGCGTCGACGCCTCTCGGCAGCAGCGGGGTTGTCTCGCACGGCGCGTTTCCTCCTGCGTCTCGCGAGCGACTTGGAGGATCTCCCGCCTGAGCAGGAACGCGGGCGATTGCTCGCGGCGGCGACGGCGGCCGGAGACTCACTTTCGTTTTATCAAGTGTGCCGTGAACTTGTCGTTCGCGGGTTCGCTCAAGAAGCGTTAACGGCAATTGATCAGCGGCCGGGCCTGCTGTCTCTGCGCGACGTCACTTCGTTGCGTCTCGATGCGATGGCGCGTCTGGGCTGGACCACGTCGCTACGCAGCGAAGTCGAAAGCTTGTTGGTGGCTACGCCTGATCCGTTGATCGTGGAGCTGTTGAGCGCACACCTCATTCGATATCCGAGTGCCGAGTTGCGTGAGCGGGTGTTTGCGCGACTGGCACGCAGTCCGTTGCCCGAGAACAAGGCGAACTATCCGGCGTATCTCTCGTTGTTCTGCGCGGCGGGAGCGGGCGGGGATGTTCCCCGCGTGCGTCTCGCGACCAGTCACATCAAGAAGATCCTCGGCGGAGACTTCAAAAGCCTCGATGTGCTCGGCGCGATCCTGCTCGACCGCCAACGCAGTCGGCGCATCGAAAACTACCTGCCGGCGTTGCAGCCATTGTCGTTGGATGTCACTTACGCGTTGTTCGAGCAATACGCGCCCCTCCACTGATGCCGACCGCCTCCCCTGCTCCTTCACTTTCAGTCCATGGCTGGATCGTGGTCGTGCTGGGCGGCGCACTCGCGGCCGGATTCTGTATTTATCTGTGGCCGGAGTGGCTGCACAACCCCGACCTCTCGCACGGGTTGTTTGCGCCGGTGTTGTTCGGACTGCTCCTGATGGAAAGCCGCCGGCGCGGGCCGTGGCGTTATCCGGCAGACTCGATCGGATGGCGGGTCGCGCGCGGGGCGTTGCTGGCAACCGGCCTCGGATTTGTGGGACTCGCCGGACTTTACGCAGCGGCGATTGATTGGACGCATCCACTGGTGAGCCTTGCGCTGGCGCTTGCGTTGAGCGCGCTGCTGCTCGGTGCGTTGTTGTGGCTGGCAACATCGCGCGTGCGAGCGGTGCCCCTGAATTGGTCGAGTCTCGTGGCGGTGTGCATCTGGCCGCTGTGCGCGCCGCTGCCGCCCGGGACGTATTCACGGCTCACGTTGCAACTGCAGTTTTGGGTCACCGATTTTGTTCTACAGGCGCTGCACCTGCTCGGCGTGGCCGCATCGACCTCGGGTAATATCATCATGCTCGCACACACGAGCGTCGGCGTCGAAGAAGCCTGCAGCGGCGTGCGCAGCTTGCTGTCGTGCGTGGTGGCGGCGGTTTTTTTCTCGGCGACCTTGGTGACCCGGCCGTGGGCACGGGTCTTCATCATCGCCATCGCGCCCCCGCTGGCGTTTGGCATGAACATCGTGCGTTCGCTCGGGCTTACGTTGATGGCCAACGCCGGCATCGACATCAGCGGCAGCTGGCACGACCTCACGGGCTTCGCTGTGCTCGGCGTGACGGCGGCGATCCTCGGTGGCATTGCGCTGTGGCTCGAAGATAAACCAGCCGCTTATTCCACCGAAGCACCGGACGCGAAGAACGCATCAGCTCCAGAGCTGGCGGGTCTGGAAAGCTCGAAGACAACGCCGCCGGCCCCGCGTCCGTGGGGCCTCGTGAGCGCTTATGCGTTGGCTGCAGCGATGGTGATTTTCTTCGTGCTCAACACCCACGGGCCCGCGCGTAAAGACAGCCGGATTCCTGATCTCGCGGCCATCCTGCCGATCGCACCTGAAGGCTGGGACATCGTGCGCACGGAAGATCTCTACCAATTCGCTTCGGTTCTCAAAACCGAGCACCTCATCCAGCGTTCGTATGTGCGCAACACAGGCGCCGCAGGAATGAGCGAGCCACTGCAGATCACCGTTTATATCGCCTATTGGGCGCCGGGCAAAGTGCCGGTGAGCCTCGTCGCTGCGCACACCCCCGAAGCGTGCTGGCCGGGCGGCGGCTGGACGGCGCAACCGGTGCCGCCGATTCGCGGACCGTTTCTGGTGAGAGGCGACCCGGTGCCAACGCCGGAATATCGCGCCTTCACCAACGCCGGCACACTGCAAAACGTGTGGTATTGGCACCTCTACGACGGGCGGTCGATCGCGCAGGGCGACCCACGGTCGGCGGGCGCGTTGTTGAAACTCGCCTGGGACTACGGCTTCCGCACCGCCGGTGAACAACTGTTTGTGCGCGTATCCAGCAATCGTCCGTGGGAAGAGATTCGCGACGACCCTCTCCTCGCCGGCATCGTCGACCGACTCGAACCGCACGGACTTTAAAAATCATCCGCATGCTCTTCCGCCTGACTTCCCGCGAACGCTACGCCCTCGGCATCATCGCACTGCTGCTCGCTTTGGGGGCTCTCGGCCTGGCGGTGCTGTGAGCCACCGGTCGCCGGGGCGATGCGCGACGCGTAGGCGGCTAATTTAACGCCCAGTTTTTCGTTGCCGCCTCTCCGCCACCGCCAAGCATCGACCGACCGTGGTTCCCGACGCCGACTATCGCATCAAGCTCCCTGTCTTTGAGGGGCCCCTCGATCTCCTGCTTTTTCTCATCAAGAAAAACGAGATCGATATCTACGACATTCCGATCGTGTCGGTCACCCGCCAATACATCGAGGTGCTGCACTCATTGAAGCAGCTCGACCTGGACATCGCCGGTGAGTTTTTCGTGATGGCCGCCACGCTGATGGAGATCAAGAGCCGCATGCTCCTCCCGCGCGGTCAGGCAGCGGTCGATCCAAACTCCACCGAGGAGGAAATGGATCCGCGCTGGGAACTCGTCCACCAGCTGCTCCAATACAAAAAATTCAAGGAAGCCGCCGCCAAGCTCGACGAGCTCGCGATCTTCCAACGCGACTTGCTCGCGCGTCACGTTTCCGAGCTCGCCGTCGCCGAGTCCGAACGTTCGCTCAAAAACGTCGACCGCATCGAACTGTGGAACGCCTTCAACATCGTTCTCCGCCGCCTCGCCGAGAAACTCGTCGTCGGCCAGATCCAGGATGAACAGGTCACGGTGTCGGACAAGATGGAGGAAGTCCTGGAGTTCATCCGCACTCGCAAGACCTTCGTTTTTACCGAGCTTTTCGGCGACCAACAAGTCACCGTGCGCCTGCTCGTCGCGACCTTCATCGCCGTGCTCGAGCTGACCCGTCTGGGCAAACTCCGTGTTCGCCAGAACGACGCGTTCACCGATATCGAGTGCAGCGCCCGCGAAGACGCAGCACTTCCGGCCGCAGCCTTGCCTGGGCAAGGCGACGCAACGATCGCGCCCGCCGCCGAACCGTCCGACCTCACGCTGGAGGCCTCGTCTGAAACCGAGGGAGCGAGAACCCGTTTCGCCGCCGTGCCGCAAGTGCTCTCCGCCTCGTCGACCGAGCCGATCGCTCCCGAACTGGAAGATGACGCCGACGGCGATGTCATATCGCCCGCGTCCAATGCCGAAACCAATCGCGAGGTTGAGACCCACGCCGAGGCCCAGAGCGACGATCAAATCACCTCCGAAGACAGTCCGGCCTCTGAACAGCAAAAGACCTCCGCACGTGAAGAGTCCACCGAGGCTTCTGCGGATGTCGTCTCCACCGACGCTCCCGAAAACGAAACCGCGGCTGACATTCCCGACGCTCCCGACGCTTCACCCAAGACGTTGGCTGACGCGCCCGAGATCGTTTCCGAACCGGAACGCGCGCCCGAAAACGACACGAAAGCCGATGTATTCAACGACGCATCTCCGGCCCCTTCCACGTCTGCAGCGGAGACCGAACCCAATCGTGAAAAGCCGCTTGAAACACCTCCGGAAGCACGCACGGTAAACCAGTGAGCAAAAAACCGTCTTCCTCCCCTCGCAAATCACCGGCTAAAACCTCCGGCTTGCTGGGCGTTGGGCTCGACAATCAAGACGGCCACAAACGCGTCACCAAGGGCGAGAAATTCGTCCTCGTTGGCGGCTCCGAAGAAACGCACGGCCGCATGACCGAGACCGCGATCAAGACCTTCGAGGAACTAAAACGCCGCGACAAACACCTTGAGACCGTCGACTCGCGCGAGCTTGCTGAGATCGTCCACAAGTCGACGCCCCGTTAAATTTTTCGATTACCCAATATGAACCTGAACCCCGATAGCCCTACTCCTTCCCCCGTCCCTGTTCCTCCTCCGGCAGAGCCGAAGCCGCCCTTTATGCAGCCCCCGGCGGCCACCCCGCCCATCGTGGTTCCGCAGCCCACCCCGCCTTCCTCGACCCCGGCCCCCGTGCCTCCGCTGTCGGCACCTGCTCCTCGTCCCGCCGCACCGCTCACGGCCGCATCTGCCGCTCCGGCTCCGTTGTCTGCGCCTCGTCCCGCTCCCGTCGCACCGATTGCACCTTCTGCCGCGACTCCG
>JBEVND010000383.1:0-13512 GCA_040508285.1 Rariglobus sp.
GACTGCTTTCGTTCCTGGCGCAGCCGACTTTCCTTGATTGCCTGATTCACCGCCGTCCCCAGACGCGCCAGCCGGTCTTTAAGCAGGTAATCCGACGCACCCTGCTTGATCGCATCCACCGCGAGGTCCTCGCCGATCGTTCCCGAAATGAGGATGAACGGGATCTCGATGTCGCGTTCCTTGATAATCTCGAGTGCACGCAACCCGTTAAAGGAGCCCAGATCGTAGTCCGAAAGAATCAGGTCCAGTTCAGGACTGAGCGACGCAGCAAAGTCCGCCTCCGTATCCACCCGTTTCACGTCGAGCGTGACGCCGTCGCGGCGGAGCTGACGCAGCACCAGCTCCGCATCGATCGGGTTATCCTCAACAAACAATATTTTAAGCGTCTTCGACATTACTTCAGGTTTCCTGCTTCGGCGGCTGGTTCACTAGTAGCCAATACATTCCAAGCTGCTCCACGGCGGCGGAGAAGCCCTCAAAGTTAACCGGCTTCACGATGTAGCTGTTCACACCAAGGTCGTAGCTTTCGACCACGTCTCGCTGCTCCTTCGACGACGTCAGCATCACCACCGGAATGGTCTTGGTGCGCGGATCGGTCTTAATCCTGCGCAACACCTCCAACCCGTCGACCTTGGGTAATTTGATATCCAGCAGCACCACGCGTGGCTGACGATCCAAGCTCCGACCGGCAAACGCCCCCTCGCCAAACAAAAAGTCTAACGCCTCCTCGCCGTCGCGACACACATGAAGGTGATTCGCCAATCGCGCTTTTTTCAGGGCACGTTGCGTCAACGCCAAGTCGTTGGGGTTGTCCTCCACGAGGAGAATTTCGATGACGTCAGGATTCGCGGAGTTCATGGGTTTTGATCCTGGTTCATGCTGAGAAAGAAAGTGGCTCCTTGGTTTACGACGCCCTCTGCCCAAACGCGGCCGCCGTGCCGATGAACGATGCGTTGCACGATAGCCAATCCAACGCCGGTGCCTTTGTAGTCCTCCGCGCGGTGCAAACGCTGAAAAACCCCGAAGAGTTTATGCGCATAACGCATGTCAAAGCCTGCTCCGTTATCCTTCACAGAATAGACGACCTCGCTTCCTTGCAGCCGGCTGCCGATCTCGATCACCGTCTCGTCTTTGCGTCCCGTATACTTGAGGGCGTTTGAGATCAGATTTACCCACACCTGTTTCATCAGCGCCATATCGCCATCGCAGGGAAGAAGCGGGTCGATGCGAAACTCGATCTTTCGGCCTGCATGTTCGCGCAAAAGATCCTTCACCACGGAGCGCACTAACGCATCCGTATCTATCGGCAACCGGCCCAACGGAGCCCGGCTGAGGCGGGAGAATGTCAGCAGATCATCGATGAGATCACCCATCCGCTGAGTCTCCTTCCGAATGGTGTCCAGGTAGCGCCGCCCCTCCTCCGGAACCGTCGCGCCATAATCTTCGATAAACGCCTGTGAAAACCCGTCCACCGCTCGCAACGGCGCGCGCAGGTCATGAGAAACTGAATACGAGAAGGCCTCGAGTTCCTTGTTGGCCGACTCCAGCTGTGAAGTCCGCTCCAGCACCCGGCGCTCCAGTTCCGAGTTCAACACCCGGACTTCATCCTGTGCACGACGCCTCTGGATAAACAGACCGATCTGACGCCCGATCAATCCGAACATCTGTTTGAGTTTCTCGTCGGGCTCACGCGCTTCGGTCGCGAGAAAATCGATCACGCCGGTGACTTGGCCCCCTTGATAAATGGGAAAACCCAGCGCGCTCCGGAAACCCGACTGTAACGCTATTGTCGCCCGCAAATAATTAGAATCCACCGCCACATCGGGGCTTAGCAACGTCTCGCCGGAAGCCCACACTCTGCCCGGCAATCCCGAGCCGCTTGCGAAGGCCAACTCTTTTGTTTGGCCCACAAGGCCCGACAATTCCACGTCCGGGCGATGCCACGTGTCACGGCAACGAAGCACGCCGGCCCGCTCGTCGAGTTCCCACAACGCGCCGAAATCCCATCCTTCTGACTCCGCAATGGCGCGAAGGATCAGTGGTGCCGCCTCATCCAGCGAATCCGACGAGGCCAGCACGCGACTGACTGCGCCTTGGGTCGCCAGCCGGCGCTCCGCCAATTTCCGTTCCGTGATATCTTGAAATGATCCCTGCACGCGCACGACTTTTCCGTTTTCGAGCAGCGGATGCCCGATCGTGCGCACCCATTTACTATTCCCGAGCGGCGTGACCAAATTCAGCTCCAAGTCGTAAGAAGTGCCGTTCTCAATCGCTTCTTTGATCGCCGCCTGAATTCGAGGAAGCGAATCGCCCCGATAAAAACTCAATCCAACCTCCATCGAGATCTGTCCTTTTGGATCCAGATCGTGGATACGCGCCACTTCCTCGGTCCAATAGCCGACGCCGGTGCTCGCCTCGAAACTCCACCCGCCGACCTTTGCGATGTGGCCGGTCTCGCGCAGTAGTGCTTCGTGGAACCGCAGTGCTTCCTCTGCCTCACGCCGGGCAGTGATGTCCTGCGCCGCCACCACGATACCCACCACGTTCCCTTGCTCGTCACGGTAGGGAACTTTGTCTGTCTGCACCCACCGTTCGCGGCCGTCGGCGTCATTGATTTTTTCGACGATGCCGAGCTTCGGCACTCCTGATTTAATGACCTCCAAGTCATCCTGGTAAAAACGAGCGGCTTCCTTGGGGTAGACCTCGGCACACGGCCGTCCTTCGATTTCGGATACGGGCAGCCCTAATGAATCCGCCACGCGTTGATTCACCCGCACGTGCCGGTTCTCTGTGTCCTTGAACCAGATCATCGCCGGGATGAGGTCGAACAACACTCGCAGCTCCTCTTTCTGGCGGCGCAGTAGCGCATCCGCTTGCTTACGTTGCGTGATGTCTGCCGACAGCGTGAAAACACCCTCCGGCACCGATTGAATGATCAGGTGAAACCAGGCCTTGGAACCGTCTGGATAAACAAATTCCGTCTCCATATCGCGAGCCGGGCCGCCTTCCATACACCCCTTCATGGCCGTAAATACCTCCGAGGTTTCGATGCCGGGAAAACACGCCATGATCGTCTTGCCGATCATGCTTTCAGCGGGCCTGCGGTTGTGAACCGCCGCCGCTGGATTGATATAAACATACGCCCAGTCCCGCCCCATGATCTGGCAGCCTTCCATCAAATTATCCAACGTCGCACGGAATCGTTGCTCGCTGGTTCGCAGGGCGAGTTCGCTGCGTTTCCGTTGCGTGATATCCGCGCGGATCGCCACGTATTGCAGCGGCTTCCCCCTGGCATCCAAAAACGGGACGATCGTGGTATCCACCCAGTAATACGTCCCATCCTTCGCCCGATTTTGAATCTCTCCGTGCCAGACCTTCCCGGCCGTGATCGTGGCCCAGAGGTCGCGGAAAAACGCTTTCGGATGATAACCTGAGTTGATGATGCGATGATCCTGCCCGATCAGTTCCTCACGCGCGTAAAGCGAGATGGCGCAGAACTTGTCGTTCACATAGGTGATTTTCCCCGCTGCATCCGTGATCGCCACGATCGCGTGTTCATCGAGCGCCGCGCGCAACTCACTGGCCTCTTTGGTCGATGTTCGCAGCAGGCCTTTGGCTTTGCGCAAAGCACTGATCACCGCGCCATCACGGCGACGGGCTTTGAGCAATGCGCCGTTTAACGCGCTCACCAACACGCCCGTCAGCGCCAGGATCGCCAACTGCATTGCATCGAGCGGCCGTTGCACGCTTAGCGATAAGATTGGCGGAATCAGGAAATAGCCTGCCCCCACCGTCGCGACGCTGGTCGCCACCACTCCCGGCCAGAAACCACCCAGGTAAGAACTAACGATGATCGGAACGAAAAACGCGATTAGCAGCGGCCGTTCGCCTACCCAGTCGTCCACCATCAAGCGGCCCCACAACACCCCACCCGTGAACACCACCGCGAGAAAGTAGGCCAAGATAAGCTTATAACGCCCAAGATCGACGGCACCCGGTTCATCCGTGGGGAAATCTGCAGACGAAGCTGAGAGAGGGTCACTCATGTTCAGTTCAGACGGGAGATGATGCGCCGGCCACCAACAACCCCACCACGAGAGACGATCTGCCTGTTTCTAGCCGGCAGGGTCCTTGGGGTTCGCAAGCGCAATCAAATGGTAGAAGTGAAAAAGCCAACGTGCTGGGGGATCGGCTCAACCGGTGGTTCGGTTGAGGAAAAATTTCTCCTAATTTACTGATTTATAGCAAGCTCTCATACCCCTTCGCCCCTGCGGAATAATCCCTATACCAAGCTCCTATTCCGCACTACTCGGCCGAACCGATCCCGATCACATCGCTCAATTTCACGCCTTGCTAAGCGCCCGCCCCGCCTCTGTGCTCACGCCCTTTTATTTGCGCGATATGACCTCCGCCGAAATCCGCCAGTCCTTCCTCGATTTCTTCGCCTCGCAAGGCCACACGATCGTCCCGTCGTCGTCGCTCTTGCCGGACTCCCCCGGACTGCTGTTCACCAATGCCGGCATGAATCAGTTCGTACCTATCTTCCTCGGCGAGAAGGCCCCCAACGTTTCCAGCTGGGCCGGCGCCCGTCCCGCCAAAGACACGCGTGCCGCCGACACCCAGAAGTGCATCCGCGCCGGCGGTAAGCACAACGACCTCGAAGACGTCGGTTACGACACCTACCACCACACGCTCTTCGAGATGTTGGGCAACTGGTCCTTCGGCGACTACTTCAAGAAAGACTCGCTCACCTGGGGCTGGCACTTGCTCACCAAAGTCTGGGGCATTCCCGCCAAGCGTCTCTTCGCCACCGTTTACGCGCCCAAGCCCGGTGATCCGTCCGAATTCGACCACGAGGCCAACGCCATCTGGACCGAGCTTTTCAAAGCCGAGGGTCTCGATCCCGCGATCCACATCGTCCACGGCAACCGCAAGGACAACTTCTGGCAGATGGGCGACACCGGTCCCTGCGGCCCGTGCTCCGAGATCCATTTCAACCTCCTCCAAAGCGACGACGAAGTCGAAGGCCGCAAGGGCGTGAACAGCTCCTCGCCGCGCTGCATCGAGATCTGGAACCACGTGTTCATCCAGTTCAACGCGAACGCCGACGGCACGTTCTCCCCGCTCGCCGCCAAACACGTCGATACCGGCATGGGCTTCGAGCGTGTCGCCGGCATTTACGCCACGACGAAAGGCTTTACCGATTTCTCTCCCGAGCCGTCCAACTACAACGCCGACGTCTTCGCTCCGCTCTTCCAGCGCATCACCGAACTCTCCGGCAAGACTTACACCGGCACCGTTCCCACCAAGCGCGACGGTCTCACCGAGCAAGAGAACTTCGACATTGCCTTCCGCGTGCTCGCCGACCACGCCCGCACCATCAGTTGCTCCATCGCTGACGGCATCATGCCCGGCAACGAAGGTCGCAACTACGTCATCCGCCGCATTCTCCGCCGCGGTATTCTCTACGGCACCAAGCTCGGCCTGAAGACCGGCTTCTTCGAACAACTCGTCGCGCCCGTCGTGCTCTCGCTCGGCGCCGTATTCCCCGAGTTGGTCGAGCGCCAGGACATCATCCGCCGCGTCATCAAGAGCGAAGAAGAGTCCTTCGGCCGCACGCTCGATCGCGGTCTCACGATCTTTAAAAAGGCCACCGATGGCGGCGCCAACGTCACCGGAGCCACCGCGTTCGAACTCTACGACACCTATGGCTTCCCGTCCGACATGACGCAGCTGCTCGCCACGGAGCGCGGCCTTACCGTGGACACCGTTGAATTCGAGCGCCTCATGGAAGGTCAACGCGACCGCGCCCGTGCCGCCCAGAAAAAGGAGATCGTCGTTGCCGCCACCGAAGGCTCCGAAGCCATCGACCACAAGCCCACTACCTTCCTCGGCTACATTTCATTCACCGTCGAGAGCACCTTGCTCGAAATCGTTAAGACCGAGAAAGACACCTACCTCGTCTTCTCCGAAAGCCCCTTCTACGCCGAAATGGGCGGGCAGGTCGGCGATATCGGAACCGCGAAGATCGGCGCCGTGCAGCTGCCCATCATCGACACGATCAAGGACAAGGCAGGACGCCATCTACACAAGATCGACGCCACCCAATCCGGCCAGCTTGAGGGTGTTACCCTTGGCACCAAGGCCACGCTCACCATCGATCAACGCCATCGCCGCGCGATCAACCGCCACCACACCGCCACGCATCTCCTCCACTGGGCACTGCGCCAGGTCATCGGCACGCATGTCCGTCAGGCCGGATCCCTTAATACGCCCGATCGCCTGCGCTTCGACTTCGCGCACTTCGAGTCCCTCACGCCCGCGCAGCTCCGCGAGATCGAAGCGCTCGTCAACGGACGCATCCTCGAAAACGCCACCGTCATTTCCTACGAAACCGAATTCGACCAGAAGCCCGAAGGCACCCTCGCCTTCTTCGGTGAGAAATATGGCAAGACCGTCCGGGTCGTCGACGCCGGTGGCTACAGCCGCGAACTCTGCGGCGGCACCCACGTCGCCACCACTGGCGAGATCGGTCTCGTGAAAATCGTTTCCGAAGGCGCCGTCGCCGCCGGCACCCGCCGTCTCGAAGCCGTAGCCGGCCAGGCCGCCTACGACTACGTGCTGGCGCAGGAGGAAAAGCTCTCCGCCGCCGCTGCCAAGATCGGCGTGCCCCTCGGTCAGCTCGAACAGAAGCTCGACTCGCTCCTCGCCCAAAAATTCGAGACCGACAAAAAGCTCAAAGCCTTCGAACAGCGCGCCGCCGCCGCTCTCGCCACCGAGCTCGCCGGCAAGGCCACGACCAAAGATGGCCTGCCCTACGTCTCCGCCGTCGTCACGGTTGAGGCTCCAGAAACGCTTCGCGAAATCGGCTCCCAAGTTCTCGCCAAGCTCGGCGAAGGCGTGGTCGTGATCGGCGCCGCCTTTGGCCCCGAGAAGGTTTCGCTCGTCGCGTTCGCCTCGCCCGCCGCGATCAAGGCCGGCCATCAAGCGGGCAAGATCATCAGCGGTCTCACGGCCCAACTTGGCGGCAAAGGCGGCGGCAAACCCGACTTCGCGATGGGTGGCGGCAAAGACGCCGCCAAACTCGCCGAGGTCTTGGCCAGCTAATCGAGCCTCACGGCGGCCCGCCAAACGGGCCGCCTTTTTTATGTCGTCTTACGATCTCAAATCCATGTTCGACTCGGCGCGTTACCGCTCACTTGCAGCGGAACTGGCCCAGCTTTCGCCCGCGTTCGATTCCAAGCAGTTCCTCGCCCACGTGCTCGACGATCTCGCATCGCGTGAACTCATGGATCGCATGCGACGCACGTCCTCAGGAGTCGCGCTCGCGCTTCCGGTTTCCTATCGCGAACAACTCGTCGTTCTTCGCGCCCTCGCTCCGCGTCTCGGCCACAACTTCATCGGGATCTTCCTCTCCGACTTCGTGGCGCAATACGGTCTCGATGACATCGACGCCTCGCTCGATGCGCTGAAGTTTTTCACTCAATTCGGTTCGGCTGAATTCGCCATCCGTCCGTTCCTCGTGCGCGACTTAACCGGCACGATCACGGTCATGCAGACCTGGGCGCGCAATCCCAACGAACACGTCCGCCGCCTCGCGAGCGAAGGTTCCCGTCCGCGTTTACCGTGGGGCATGAGGTTGCAAGCCCTCGTCGCCGACCCGAGCCCGACGCTGCCGATTCTTGAAACACTCCGCGCAGATGACTCGCTCTACGTCCGCAAGTCCGTCGCGAACCACCTCAACGATATCGCAAAGGATCACCCTGATCGCGTGATTGCGTTGCTGAAAACATGGGACGCCACCGATGTCCGCACCGCGTGGATCATCCGCCACGCGCTCCGCACACTGATCAAAGCCGGTAACGCAAACGCGCTTGCCCTCATCGGTGCCGGCTCTGCGGCGCGCCTCGACCAGGCGAGTATCCGGGTTTCCCCGCGCAAACTCGCGCTTGGCGACACGCTCACGTTAACCGCCACGCTCACCTCGAGCGCAGCAAAATCACAGCGTCTCGTTATCGATTATGTGATTCATTACACGCGTTCCCGTGACGCGGTTTCTACCAAGGTTTTCAAATGGAAAACCATCGATCTACCCGCACGCGGAAGCATCACGCTTATCAAAAAACAAACCATTCGCGATTTCAGCACGCGCCGCCATCACGCCGGAAAACATGTTGTCGAGCTGCAGATCAACGGACGCCGTCTTGCCGAAGACCACTTCACTCTTTCAGTATAAGGGACCTTAACCGAACCACGCATGAACCTCAGGCCCATCATCGACGAAATCGCCAGCCAGGCCGACGACTTTCTCGCTGGCGTCACCAGCCGTGAACAAGCCCGCGCCGGCATTGCTGAACTCATCACCATGGATTACTCGGGCCTAGTGCCCGCCGACCGTAAAATCGTGAGCGACGCCGTGATGGCCACGCTCGAAGACGAGAGCTTTTTCAACGGCGGCTTTGCCGGTTTTTCCTTCGACGACGAAAGCGAAGCGACCGAAGACGAATCGTGAGTTCTTCGTCCAGTTCCGAGCGGACCATCATCCTCGCGTTCAACGCGTCGAATCAACTCGCGGTGCATGCAACCAGCGTGGGAGTAGAGTTGCCGTTCGTCGGCAGCTCCACGGCCGATTCGCTCCAGCAGCTTGAGACCGTTTTCCCGACGCGCACGACGCCCGTTGAGTATTTCCAAGTCTCAATCGACGGCGTCGCGCATCGCGTCCTCTTCACGCAAATAGAAGGTCTCGAACTCGCTCCAGCGGCATCGATTCAGTTCCGCTCGATCGAAAGCCTCGAGAGCAACGTCTCGCAGCTCAGCGGCGGTTTAAGTGCCGTGCTGACGGCTATCGATCCGTATCTGATCCACGTTCCCTATCTGCAGCTGGGCGAGAACGACTTCATCTACAAATTTCGCCCCGAGAAGGATCGCAACCTTGCACTTTACTCGCAGGACGCGGAGACCAGCGCGCTTTATCAGTCCGCATTGTGCGCAGCGATCAAGGCCATCGCCCGCCGTCGCGAAGGCATTGCCTCCGCCCCCATCCCACTCGATTTCGGAGCCGTCCAGTATCTCATTCCGAGTCATTTCGGTTTCTGTCTCGGCGTCAAAAACGCCATCGACCGCGCCTACGAAACCCTCGCCGCCAATCCCGGTCGTCGCGTGTTTATGCTGTCCGAGCTGATCCACAATCCGTTCGTAAACGAGGATCTACTCCGTCGCGGCCTGCGCTACCTCCAGTCCGAAAAAGGTATTCCGTTCGCGGTCAACGGCGAGAAGGCGACCAACGCCCCGTTTCTTCCCCTGCTTTGGGACACGCTCACGCCACAAGACGTCGTCATCATCCCGGCGTTTGGCGCGACCGATGAAGACAAAAAGCGTCTCGTCCGCAAAGGCATCGCCGTCTGCCAGTATGACGCCACCTGCATGCTGGTGGAAAAAGTCTGGAAAGCCGCCCGTTCGTATGGGCGCGACGGATACACCATCGTCATTCACGGCAAACACGAACACGAGGAAACCAAGGCGACCTACTCCAATACCCGCCGCTACGCCCCCGCGGTCATCGTTCGTAATCTGGAAGAAACACGCCTGCTGGGCGAAATCATCACCCAAGCTCAACTTGATGCAGAGGCTGCGCAGCGCCGTTTTGAACAGGTTTTCGCCGGTCGCCACACGCCTGGCTTCGAGGTCGCCCGCGATCTTTCCCGCATCGCGGTCGTCAACCAGACGACCCTGCTCATGAACGAGACACGCGAAATCATCGCTCATTTGCGTGCGCTGTATCTCACGATTTTTGGTCCCGACGCTTCGCCGGAAACCGCCCGCGTCGGCGGCAGCGGTCGCAACGACACGCTTTGCTACGCCACGCAGGTCAACCAGGATGCACTGGCGCGGGCCCTGGAAGAACCGCTCGACGCGGCATTCATCATTGGCGGAAAAAATTCCTCCAACACCTATCAGCTCTATCGTCTCTGCGCGCAGAAGCTGGGCGACAAAGCTTTCTTCATCCAGAGCGAAGCCAACATCCTCTCGCACGCCGAGGTGGAGCATTACGTCTTCCCCGCGAGTGGTCCGGCCCACGGTGGCCACGTCGACGTGAAGGCACTGTGGCCCGAAGGTGCCGGCTCGCTTCCACGTCGCATCCTCATCACCGGTGGCGCGTCTTGTCCCGATGGCGTGATTCAGCAGGTGATCACGCGCATCAACAGCCTGTTCCCTGAGTCAACGTTGCGCCCGATCGAGGCCGTGCTGAGCGACATCGAATCGCGACGCGTCAACGTATCCGCGTAAGCGCGACGCGATGTCGGCGACCGCGGAGCGTCAATTCAGGCACCCTGCAATCAGCGCAGCGGGTGCTTCACTAGAACCAGAAATGGTAGCGGCGTGACGGTTACTCTTTGAACTCGTCGAATTCGCGGCGACCTTGCGGATTCGTTACATCGAACGGCGGACGACTGCGTAACTTGTGCTCCTCTTCGCGTTGCTCGAGTTCGGTTTCTTTTTCCTGCTGCTGCTGAACTTTCTGGCACAGGCGGTTTTCGCACTCCTCGACAAATTTCTCGCGTTCACGAAGGGCTTCGCGGCCTTCACGCAACAACGCGTCCTGCCGGTCCAGCTCTCGTTTGAGATTGGCCAGCGCGGTGCGTTCCTCCTCGGAAACCACAGGGCGCACGACCGGCATGCGGCGCGCGGCGGCGATGAGCGCTTCGTGGTGTTGCAACAACACCTCGGCTTCAGCCTGGTCGCGCTCGCGATCGGCAATGCGGAATTCCCGCTCTTCGACCGCGCGTTCGCGCTCGCCCAACTTGAGCTCCAGTTGTTGGAGCGACTTGGCCAACTCCTCGGTTTGCGGGTCGACCGCCGGCATGGGCGGTTCCAGCTCCTCGGCGGCGCGGATCAGCGCGAGCACTTGCGAGATCTGACGACGAACTTCCAGCGAAGCCGCATCCCGCATCGGCGTCGGTTGACGCGTGGAGCGACTGGTCGGCAAGCGGCGGGGCAACACCAGCGACGGTCCTGACGGAGAATAAATCGGACTGCCGGGTGGACGGACAAACGTGGAAAACGAGGCCGTGGTCGACATGGATTATTTCCTCCGGGTTATTTCCGAAACCAGTTGAGCAAACGGGCGCCCCAGCTGACCGGCGTCTTCGCGGGACGGATCAGGTCGGCCACGACGGCTTCAGTTGCAGGATCACCCAAAACCGAGACCAAACGACGGACGTTGGCCCCGGCATCGATCTGACGTTTGAGATCAGCGTATTCTTCTTCGCAGAAGCTACGGAGGGCGCCGGCGTGAAGTTGCAGGGCGATTTTGGCGCGGTTGAGATCCTGGCCGGAAACCGAATTCGCCAGATCAACGGCGGCGGGCGCGAGCGGTTGTTTTAACTGACGCGCGAGTGCGGCTTGGATTTCGACGGGCTTCGAATAAACGCCCTGCGCGAGGCCTTCGATGTAGTGAATACCGGTCGAGCCCACGCGGAACGGCAGGTAACGCGCCAAGGTCCGCTCGTCGATGTGCGAGAGCGCATTGAGCAATGCGCGGAAATCGCCGCCCACAATCACCGAGCCCGCCATGCGCTGAGCTGCGAGGGCAAACTCGCCGAGCGTCGTGATGTTTTCCAAGCGGCAGAACAAAAGCGTTTCGGGAGAGAGTGCCGTCAACGTCACTGGAAATTCGGCGGGGATCTTCAGCTTCGCCAGATTCTTGACCAGAGGATTTTCAGCGGGCGCAGACTCCTCGGCCTGGGTGAGCATTTCCCCAAACGGATTATCGAAGGCGAGCGTCTCCTTAAGGATGTCGATCAACTGATCGGCCACCTTGGGCCCTTGACCATTCAGTGCGAGGCGCTCCCGCATTTCGTCGAACGACAGGTCGACGTAGGAAGAAGCAACTTCGTCGCGCCCCTGCAACGGCCAGCAGGTGCCCTCGAGGTTTTGCGTGAGGCTCGTGAGCGGCGTGTCGACGAGGATCGAAGCGCCAAACGCCACGCGCACTTCATCCCAATCTTTCGCGGTGTAACGCGCGGTAGAAAAGGGCGATTGGGTGCGGCGGGCATCAAGTATGACGGGGGGAATCGTGTTCATGGGGCGTGTTTTTCTATTTCGGCCGCGAGGCGGCGGTAGTCTTGGACGACGTTATCCTTGAGCTGTTCGGTGTTTTCCTGGCCGATGAGATTGACGGGCAATCCCAGCGTGACGGCGCGGCGCACCACCATCGCGTCGCGTATTTGAGTCTCGAAAATCTTGGCATCCTGCGCCGCGCGCTTGGCAGCCTTGAATTGGTTAAGGCGAAGCTGCATTCGCATCTTCGGCACCTCGATATCCACTCCCGTTTTAATGGAGTTGAAGATGATGCCATGGATCTGCGCCGGCGATCCCATCGAGGTTTTACGGAAGCCTGCCGAGAGCTGCTGGAAACGTCCCAACTTTTCCACGAGCAACGTGAAACCGATCAGACTCAGCGCGTCGGGGTTCGAAGGGACGTAAATCTCGTTGGAGCTAAAAACACTGCACTGGGAGGCTCGAAGCAGGTTGGGCGGACAATCGAAGAGGACGTAATCGTAGTCCTTTGCCACTTCGTCGAGCTGCTCGGCGAATAGGACGTAGGCCGGGCGCTTCGGATCGCCGGTGAATTCACTCTCAAGGTCCACCAGATTGAAAGTCGTGGGAAGCAGATCGAGACCAGGCAGCGCTGGTTTGCCGTTCTTATCCTGCACCACGTCGCGCACGATCAGATCGTCGAGACGCACGCCACCGGGTTCAAAGAACGAATAGATCGAGCCGTGGCCGCCGGCGTTGAGCTTATTCCAGCGCTCCAGTCGCATCAACCAGATGCTGGCGTTCGACTGGGTGTCGAAATCACAGAGCAGCACACGGCGTCCGCTTGCGGCCAGGCAGGCCGCGGTATTTACAATCAGCGAGGTTTTGCCCACCCCGCCCTTATAATTGAGAAAGCTGATTTTTCGGGCCATCGGATGTATTGAAGTAACCGCTACACCAGTCACTTTTCACCATGCTGATATAACGGCACCCGGCCAGAACCGACCAGCGGCGAGCTCTGTTTTCACGGTTTTTTCGCAGGGCGAAGTCCTTATACCGCAATTGTGAACATATTTTTTACCGCATCGTCACCGAACCGGCATCGGAACGACACCCATCGCAGTCAAAGTGCATAAGTGCGCCCCTTGATTCTCAGTGTAGACGACGAACAGGATGTGACTGATCTCGTTCAATTTCATCTCACCAAAGCCGGCTGCGAGGTCGTCACCGCGGCCAATGGACGTGATGCGTTGACCGAAGTCGGCCGCCGCCGCCCTGATTTGATTCTGCTCGATCTCATGCTTCCCGACATCGACGGCTTCGGGGTCTGCGAGATTTTGCGCCGCGATCCCGTTACAGCCGCCATCCCCGTGAGTATCCTGCCGGCTTGGGCGACTCCTGACGCCCGGCTTGTCGGTCTTGAGTTAGGCGCACTCGATTATCTCACCAAACCGTTCAGCCCACGCGAACTCA
>JBEVND010000417.1:0-9191 GCA_040508285.1 Rariglobus sp.
GCGTCGCTGGCACGGAGTAACCGGCCGTGTGGTGTGTCCGGGCATGAAACGCACCGATGTCCAGGATGCGGTTACTCAGGCAGTGCTGGCGGAACTCGTAACTTATTTGAAAAGCCGATACTGATTTTATCCCATGGCCCTGCCCGAATTTTCCGGTTCTTTTGCGCGACGTTTGGTTCGGTCGCTGGTAAAGTTTTATTACCCGCGCATCGAGGTGACGGGCGCGGAAAATATCCCGCAGTCGGGCCCGGTTTTGCTCGCATCGAACCATCCCAACTCGCTCATCGATCCGGTGCTGCTCGGCATCGCGGCGCGTCGGCCGTTGAGGTTGATGGCCAAGGCGCCGCTCTTCGACATTCCGCTCGCGGGCAAACTGCTGCACGCCCTCGGCATGGTGCCCGCGTATCGCGGGACCGATGATCGCACGCAGGTTTCGCGCAACCTGGACTCGTTGGCAGTCGCGGCGAAGCAGATCGCCGCCGGGCATGTGATGGGCATTTTCCCCGAGGGCAAAAGTCACGATGCCAACCAACTCGCATTGGTGCGTTCGGGCGCCGCGCGGCTTGCGCTTCAGGCACTGGCCGCCGGAGCCACGGGATTAAAGGTCGTTCCTGTGGGACTGCACTACGAGCAGAAGGAACGGTTTCGCAGTGCGGTGTGGGTCAAGGTCGGCGCGCCGATCGATGTCGGTGACTGGCTCGCCCAGCACAATGGCGACGAACACCTCGCCATGCGCACACTCACCACGGAGCTCAACGCGCGGCTCAAGGGCGTGGTGCTCCATCTCGACGAGGCGGAGTGGCAACCCTTGCTTGAGGACTTGGAGGCGCTGTTGCCAGCGGCCGGTTTCAAGCGCCGTGATGCGCTCGACGGCCTCCGTCGCCAGCAAGCCGCGGTCGATGCGATCAACCATTTCTATCGCGCGGATCGACCCCGGGCCGAGGCTGCGGCGACACGCGTGCGTGCGCATGGACAGGCGTTGCGCGCTGCGGGCGTTCCGGCCGATGAGATGGAGGTCTCGCTACGTAGCTGGCGACTTGCGGGCTCCTTTTTTATCACGACGTTCAAACTCACGGCTGGTGCGTTTTTCGGAGCGTTTGGTCTCATTACGCATCTGCTCCCGTATTTCTTTGTGCGCCTGGTGAGCGCGTGGATTCCTGCGCCGGGGAGAATGACGCTGGCGCTCAATCGCCTGTTGCTTGGTCTGCCAGTCTACGGCGCTTGGTATGGTTTCACCGCGTGGTGGCTGGCTGGATACTTTGTAACGTGGGTGGTCGTCACCTGGCTTGTGCTGATGCCGTTGAGCGGCTTGATCGCATTGGACAACGCGCGGCGTTGGCGGGCACTTTTCCCTCGCATGATGGCGCAGGCGCGGTTGCTCTTTCGTCCGAAGTTGCGTGCTAGCCTGCGGGCTTCACAGGCGGCAGTCGTGTCGGAGCTCGGTGAACTCGCGAAGGAGTTTCACGCGGTCTCGCCGCCGCCCGCGCCGACGGTGATGGTGACGACCCGTTATCGTCCACCGCTCTGGCTTAACGTTTCAGTGGGTGCGGCAAGCCTCGCGCTGCTCGTGTGGTTTGGCGGCTGGTTGCTGAGAGATCGGCCGACGGAATTCCTGCGCGCCGACGCGCCCGAGCTGGCCGCTCTCGAACCGGTGGAGCTGTCCGAGCAAATGGCCTCGGATGAACGTTCGCTCATCGCGGTCATCGAAGGCTTGGGCGAACTCGAGAAAACGTTCCTCGTATTCGAAGCCGAACTACAGTCGGGCAAGCGCAGTTACTACACCCAGGCCGACGACGACGAGATTCGCCGGATGCTGCTGACGTTCATCAGCTATCGCACGGCGCTTCTCCGCACCGTCTGGAAATACCAGCGCAATGAAGACGTGAAGCCGCCATCCGCCCGCTTGCGTGCGCTGCTCCTTCACTACACGGCGGCGGCGGTGGCCTACGATTATTCCGCACGCTTCGTGAAGGCGTTCGAGGGGCAGACGGAATCGATTCGCAAACTCAACGAAGCCGAGCCGCGCTGGGATTTGCAGGCGGGCACGTATGATTCGATACGCTCCAATCTCGCCAGCGCCGAGCATCGCCGCTGGCTTGAGAACGGCTGGGCCAATTACCAGAAAACGCTGCCTGATTGGACCACGGCGGGGTTGGTCACGGGTGAACCCTACACGAAGTTTCATGAGTCGATTCAACTCGCCGCGAAGAACACCGCGGAGCTGTCCCGCGAACTCTTTGCCTACAAGGTCGACACCGCCCTGGCCGAGGTGACCGGCGTGGCCAAGGGGCGTTATTACCGCGCGAGCTCGGCAGTCTCGACGTTGATTGGTGACACCAAGATCCGTCAGCCGCGCCACGGGAAATCGTTGATCACGCCGGAGCTCGTGGAGCGACTTCGGCCGATGCTGCAGCCGGGCGATATCCTCATCGAGCGTCGCAACTGGTATCTGTCCAACGCGTTTCTGCCCGGCTACTGGCCGCACTCGGCGCTCTACGTCGGCACGGCCGATCAATTGCGCGCGGAAGGCTTGGACAAAGATCTGCGCATCCAGCGGCACCTCGAGAAATTCTCGCAGCCCGACGCGAGCGGGCACGTGCCGGCAATCATCGAAGCGATCAGCGAGGGCGTGGTGTTTACCACGGTGGAGCACTCGATCGGCGAGGCGGACTCGGTGGCGGTGTTGCGTCCGCAGCTCACGCCTCTCCAGAAACGCGAAGTGATCGCGCGCGCGTTCGATCACGTGGGGAAACCTTACGACTTCGACTTTGATTTCTTCAGTGCCGACAAACTCGTTTGCACCGAGGTCGTCTATCGTGCGTTCAGCGGAATGATCGATTTCCCGCTCATCGATATCTTGGGGCGGAAGACGCTGCCTGCGCTCGATATTGTGAAGTATTGGACGTCGCCCGAGGGCGGACCGAAGCTGAGCTTCGTTGCGTATCTCGACGGTGACGAGCGCACGGGCAAATGCACGTGGTCGGAGCCCGGCGAACTCGCGTGGTCGATCACGCGTCCGGCGCTGACGTGGCTGCAATAAAAAGCCGGCGATCGGTGAAGATCGCCGGCTTGGCGGGGTCAGGTGAGCTCGTTTTGAAACAGCTCCCAGATCTCGCCGTTCGGTCCTTCAAAAAACGAGAGGCGGACCGGCACGGGGCCGGCGCCATTGGTTGTCTGAATGGTGACGTCCTTCGGCTCGACGGTGATTTTGCAACCAGCCACACGCACGCGCTCGGTCACGGCGTTCACGTCTTTCGCGCGAATGGCGAGGTGGAACAAAACTCCACCGGCTGCAGGCGTCTCGGTGTGGTTTTCGAAGATTTCCAGATACGCGCCGCCGCCGATGTCGAACATGCCGGCGCGATTACCGTCGGGGTAGGCCCACGTGATCTTCTCGGCGAACCCAAGCACGTCTTTGTAGAAGGCGAGGGACGCGTCCCAGTTTTTGGTTTTGAGCGCGACGTGGTGAATGCCGCCGCCGCCCAGCACCGGATTGTGATAGGACATGATCAGGGCGCCAGCTGCTTGACGTAGTCCATCAGCGGGCGGACTTCGGACGGAATCGGGTTCACGAAATTACCGTAGAGCAGTTCGGGGAGATCGTAGTCCACGCCGTAGTAACCACGGTTGATCGCATCGCTGCGGGTCAGGTAGCCGCTCTTGACGGTCGCACCGGCAAAGAGGCCCTTTTGGTTGGTGTAGACCCAGACTGGAATCTTGAGGAGCTCGCGGTTGGCTTTCTCAACCTCGGCGGCATGCGGGCCAGCGACGGCACCGGCGTCCACGCCGATGTTGAAACGGCCTTCGAACAAGAGGCGCGGGGTGCGCTCGTCGAGGATCACATAAACGCTCTCGATGCGGCTGCCGCCGAGTTGGAGACCAAGGCTGCCTTCGCCGGCACGCACAACGACCGGAATGCTCCAGCTGCCATCGGAGCGTTTAACGAGGATCGTGCCGTAGCCTTCTTGAAGGCCGAGAATCAGGCCGCCGCGAATCTGCGTGGTGATGACGATGGCTTTGGCGTTCTGGAGAACTTGCGCAGGGATGGCGCGGGTCGAATCGGCTTGGAATTCGCGAAGGATCGCCTCGCAGGTTTCGACACGGTTGATGAAGCGTTCGCGGTCTTTGTTGGAATCCGCATGCAGTGACACGGCGGTCGCCAGCATGATGAGGAAGGAGAGCAATTTTTTCATGAAAGAGGGAGGTGCCCGAGATATGCTTTAGATACGGGCTTAAGGAAAGCGCCGAGTGATTGCGGTTCCGCGACGGGTGATCAATCCAGCTCACGGGCGGCCAGATCGTCTTCGTCCCAACCGAAATAGTGACCGAGCTCGTGCAGGTAGGTGATGCGCACTTCGTCGCGGAACACGGCCTCGTCGCCCTCGGCAAATTCCCAGAGGTTTTCGAGGAAGAGAATGATTTGCGCCGGCATCGGCTGCGCCTCGCTGAGTTCGTTTCCATGGGCCGAACCGGTGAAAAGCCCGAGGATGTCGTCCTCGAAACCTTCGTTGATCAGGTCCTCGTCAGGTAGTGCTTCGTAGTGAACGGGGATCGTCGAAGCAAAGGGGCGCAAGGTCGCGGGAAGTTTTTTTTGCGTGGTTTCCACCACGGGCAAAGCGAGAGAGATGAGCTGAGGAAGCGTCATGAAAATGAAACCAGTGTAACGACGGTGTGCAGTCGGCGTCATGCTCAGTGTTACCGCTTAACTCAAATTCAACCCACCATGAAAAGCACTCGTAAATACATCCTCGCCGTCTGCGCTCTCGCGATCGGCTTTGCTCTTCCCGCCGTGCACGCCCAGGACGACAGCACTCCGCCTCCTCCGAAAAAAGACGGTCCCGGCGGTCCGCGCGGCGACCGTGGCGGTCAACTCAAGGAAGCGCTCGGCCTCTCCGACGCGCAGGCCGCTCAGATCAAAAAAATCCACGCCGATGAGCACGAGCAGCTCAAGGCCCTCCGCGAAAAGGAAGGCACTCGTGAAGAGAAGGGCGCCGAGATGCGCAAGATCCGCGAAGCCACCAAGGCCAAAGTGGAAGCTGTCCTCACCGCCGAGCAGAAGGCCAAGTTCGAAGAACTGCAGAAGAACCGCAAAGCCGGCCCCGGCGGCCCAGATCGTCCCAAGGGTGAAAAAGGCCCCAAGGATGGCAAAGGTCCCAAGGGCCCGCCTCCCGCTGAAGAGCCTGTCATGTAATTAAGAATCCTCCACGGATCGTGAAACCGTCGTGGCCGCGAGGCCCGGCGGTTTTTTCGTTTTCGACAACCGTGGCCGTCCGCGCACGCTGCGCCGCATGGTTAATACAGCACCTCGCGTGATTGTGGTGGGCGGTGGCGCCGCGGGTTTTTTCGCGGCGATCGCCTGCGCGGAGGCCAACCCTGCTGCGCGCGTCGTCCTTTACGAGGCAACGGCTCATCCGCTCGCCAAGGTGCGCATCTCGGGTGGCGGACGTTGCAACGTCACGCATGCCTGCCCCGAACCGCGTGAACTGGTGAAACGTTATCCGCGCGGCGGACGCGAATTGCTCGGTGCGTTTCATCGTTTCGGTCCGCGTGACACGATCTCCTGGTTCGCTGCTCGGGGAGTGGAGCTCAAGACCGAGGCCGATGGCCGCATGTTTCCGATCACCGATGACTCGGGCACGATTGTCGATTGTCTGCGTCGCACGGCGGACCAAGCCGGCGTGAAAGTTTACACGACGATGGGCGTGCGACTCGTCGAACGCGTGGATGGCATTTTCCGCGTGGAGTTCACCGACAATTCGGTGGGCGACTTCGACCGCCTGCTGCTCGCCACGGGCGGCAATAAAAGCTCGGTGGGCTCGATCATCGCCACCGAGCTCGGTCACACGATCGAGACACCGGTGCCGTCGCTCTTCACGTTTCACATCGACGACGCGCGCATTCGCGGACTCGAGGGACTCACCGTGCCGTTCGCCGCGACGGCGGTCAAAGGCACCAAGCTCAAGGATGCGGGCGGCTTGCTCATTACGCACTGGGGCATGAGCGGACCGGCGATCTTGAAACTCTCTGCGTGGGGTGCGCGTGAACTCTCGCAGCAGGATTACAAGTTTACCCTCGTGGTTTCATGGGCGGAAGGCCGCACGGTGGCCGAGGCGCTCGAAACACTCACGTCGGCCCGCACCGCCAATCTGCGCAAGCAGATCGCCACGTGGAACCCGTTCGCGCTGCCCTCGCGTTTGTGGGAGCGGTTGATCATCGCGGCGGGCATCACGCCCGAGATGGTCTGGACCTCTGTATCAAATAACTCATTACAGGCGCTTGCGGGACAGGTAGCGGCGGCGGAGTTCACCGTCGAAGGCAAGAGCTTGAACAAAGATGAGTTCGTGACCTGCGGCGGCGTGAAGTTGCGTGAGGTGGATTTTAAAACCATGGAAAGCCGCGCGTGCCCCGGTCTGCATTTCGCGGGTGAACTGCTCGATATAGACGGTATTACGGGCGGTTTTAACTTTCAGGCTGCCTGGACGACGGGCTGGCTTGCGGGGAGGGCCATGGCTGGTGTGGAGACCACTTAATGTCCACGCTTCCCTCCTACTGGCAGTTGCTGCTGCTGATCCTTCCGGTGTTCGTGCTGATTGCGATCGGCGCGGCCATGCGGCGGGTGAAGTGGCTCACCGCCGAGGCGGATGCGAGCCTGCTCAAGCTCGTCGTCAACTTCCTCTACCCGTGTCTGATTTTTGACAGCGTGCTCGGGAACGCCGCGCTTCGTCAGCCGGGCAATTTGTTCGTCGCGCCGCTGGTGGGTTTCGTGACGATCGCGATGGGCATCTACCTCGCGTATTACACCGGGCGTTGGCTCGGGCTGACGCAAGGCGAGGGGCTGCGGACCTTCGCGTTTTCGACGGGAATTTATAACTACGGTTACGTTGCGTTGCCGCTGATGATCGCGTTGTTCGGCCCGGAAAGCGTGGGCGTGTTGCTCGTGCACAACGTCGGTTGCGAGGCGGCGATCTGGACGGTGGGCATACTGATGCTGGCGGGGCTGTCGTTGCGCGAGGGATGGCGAAAACTCATCAACGCGCCGGTGTTCGCGCTGATCGCGGCGGTGTTGGCCAATACGCTGGATGCGGGGCGGTTTATCCCCGACGTGGGGCTTAACGTCATCAAGCTCAGCGCGGCGTGCGCGATTCCGATTGGTCTGATGCTGATCGGCGCGACGTTGATGGAATACTTCTCGCGTCCACGTGACCTGTTTGAGCCGCGCACGACGATTGCCTCCGCCATCCTGCGGTTGGGTGTGTTGCCGGTGCTGTTTCTCGTGTTGGCGAAATACCTGCCCTGTCCGGACGAGCTGAAGCGCGTGATTATTGTGCAGGCGGCGATGCCCGCGGGGATCTTGCCATTGGTGATCGCCAAGCACTACGGCGGCCGCCCAATCACAGCGGTGCAAGTGGTCATCGGCACGACTGTCCTGGGCATTTTCCTCATTCCGCTGTGGCTGAAAATCGGCCTGACCTGGTTGAAGCTTTAGCAGGCACCGAACCTCACAGGTAGCGGCGCAACCGCCACGCGATATCGTGGCTGCACACAAAACGCCGGGGCGACTGCACCATGTCGCCCGAACGCCATTGCCTGATGGTTTGACTGACGAGACGCGCCAGTTTGTCCGCGTCGATCCCGATGCGCTCCACCGTGAGCACATTGTCATCAATGAAGGGCAGGTTGATCGTGTTGTTGGCAAAAAGAACGCGGTTGTTCGCCGCAAAGCGTGCAAAGGCCACCGGATCGCAATGGGTGAATTCAGCCGTGGCGTGCTCGTCCAGAAGGGCCACCGCCGCACGTTCGGATCGGGACCGCGACGGGAATTTCAACAAAGGGATCAACCTCGATGTGCAAGGCACGATCTGACATCGAAACCCGAGATTTTCAGCCATGCGCGCAAAGCCCTGCCCTCGCGCCCGGTTGTATTCAAATCCCTCGGGAATGATGATCCTGCGGATGCCGTGCTCCTGCTTCCAAACCGACAAAATTTTGGCATAAGCAGCACCGGGGTCCGTGATGATGTGCGCCGGAAGCGCGGTCGTTTCCACGCCGTGGCCGATGATGAGATTCCGGACGCCCGCGTCCTTTAGTTTTAAGATGGTCTGCCGGTTGTGGCGGAACGGATAAAGCCACACCACGAAGTCCATGCGGTGGCGGAGCAGGTGTTCGCTGAAGTCGAACTTCAAGTCCTCAACTTCTGAATACGGGATGGTTTCAAGCACCAGGTTTTGCTTCCAGAGCAGCTCACCGAGCGCATAGGGAAGGTGTTTATGCAGGTGGGAGTAGCGGGCGCCGAAGAGCCAAAGCGGCATGCCAACCACGCCTTTCACTGAACGGCTGCGATACCGCGCGGTTCCCGGTATTTCCGTATGCGATCCGCGTATGCTGACCAAGAGGCCTTCACTCTCCAATTGCATCTCCGCCAGCGACGCGGTGCGCAGGGAAACCCGGAAGTGGCGCGCAAGTTCGCGCAGCGGGTAAAACAGGATCCCGGCATCGTTCCGGTGCTCAAGAATGAGCGGCCGCAAAGACGCCGCGATGCGCACCGCCTTGGTTTCGGCGGATCCTGTTGGCAGGCCGCCAGCGAGAACCTTTTTGAGCGCGGGCAGAGGCGAGCGAAGGGGTGAACGGGGCACGGGTGGGAAAGAGGATGAGACACAGGTCTCCCAAGAATCGGGAAACGCCACGCAGGGTGTATGAGATGTATATTATAGAGGATAAAGCCGTCGGATACTGTTTACGTTCTTTATACCTCGTGAGCTCCGGGGCGCGTGACGACGTTGGCCGCGCCACCCGTGTTCACCCCTGCATGCATGGAGCGGCTTTGCGACAGTTCACCCAACCCGAGGATTCCCTATGAATGGTTCCATGTGTCTGCGTATCGGCCGCTTTTTGGCGGCGTTGTTAGTGTCCGCGTCCTTGTTCCCGGCCGCGCATGCGGAAACGGTTTTCAACTTCACGCTCGCCCGCGATGCACGCACCAGCGCCGGCGTTTACAACGCCACGGGCAAACTCGTGCGCACGTTGTGGGCGGACGCCCATTTCGCCAACGCCGGCACGTATGGCGCCGCGTGGGACAACTTGGACGACTCCGGCGCCGCCGCTCCGCCCGGAACCTACACCGTCAAGGTGATGGCGCATAATGCGAACTACGTCTGGGAGGGCGTCCTCGGAAACACGTCCGACAATTTCTC
>JBEVND010000450.1:0-10843 GCA_040508285.1 Rariglobus sp.
GGCCGAGGCTTACCTCAAAGCCGGCGACGATGTCTGGAACGCCGGCATGTTCGTTTGGAGCGTGCCCGTCGTTGAAGCCGCGCTTGCGCAACACGCGTCGGAGCTCGATTCCGCGCTGAAGCCGATCCGCGCCGCGCTCGCCAAAAAGCGCCCGCTCGAAGGCGTGTTGAAGAAAGCGTATCCAACGCTGCCAAAGATCTCGGTCGATTACGCGTTGCTCGAAAAATCCACCAACGTCGTGGTGCTGCCGTCATCGTTTGATTGGGACGACGTGGGCGCGTGGCCGGCGGTTTCGAAACACTTCAAGCCGGACGCCGCGGGCAACGTTTCGCGTGGCCTCGCCATCGTGGAGCAGGGGAGCAACAACCTCGTCTTCAGCGAAGGCGGACACCTTGTCACCGTGGTCGGCTTGGACGACTTGATCGTCGTGCATACGCCCGATGCGACGCTCGTTTGCCCGAAGTCGAAGGCGCAGGAAATCAAGGCGCTGCTCAAGCGTGTTGAGGCGCTCAAGGGCGGCGCGAAGTGGCTCTGAGCGTGAACAACGGCTGACCGCATGCGCTTCCTTGGCATTGATTACGGTTCACGTCGCATCGGTCTCGCTTATGGCGACGAGCTCGGCATCGCCACGCCGTTGCCTGCGCTGGTCGACGCGGAGCCGAAGAAGCGTCGCGAAGCCTTGGCCGTTGTCGTGAAGCAGCGTCGCATCACCGAGCTGGTCGTGGGTTATCCCTACAACATGGACGGCTCGGTGGGCTTCAAGGCGAAGGAAGTCGACGGTTTCGCCGACAGCCTCAAACGCGAGTTTGGCCTGCCCGTGAACTTCATTGATGAACGTCTCACGTCGCACATGGCCGAGGCCGGACTTAACCAAAAACAACTCCGAGAGATTCGCGGACAGGGAATCGTCGATTCGCGGGCCGCAGCGATCATCTTGCAGGATTTTCTGGATCAACGTTTCCCTCCGGCGTTGCCCGGCGCGGAGATTTAATCCGGCGGCGCGACAAGACGAAGCCTCCCGCCGAAAACGGCGACACGGAGCCGCGAAGAAATTCCGCCGCGGTTACCGACCCGACAGATTGGCCCGATTCCGTGCTTTCGCTCTGCCGTGCTTCCGTGATTAATTCCGATTCTGTTCTCTGTATGTCTGTTCCAGCTTCTCCATCTCCTCAGCTTTCCCGGTGGAAATGCACGGTCGCTTACGACGGCACCACGTTTGCCGGCTGGCAGATTCAGCCCAACGGCGAAACGATCCAGCAAGTGATCGAGCAACGGCTCCAAGTCGTGTTGAAACGCCCGACCGACATCACTGGCAGCGGGCGCACCGATGCAGGGGTGCATGCGCGCGGCCAGGTTTTTCACTTCGATGCGCACTGGCCGCACGATCCGGCGAAACTCCTCACTGCACTGCGCATCGGGTTACCGCCGACGATACAGGTGAAGACGGCGAAACGCGTGCCGGAGACGTTTCACGCACGGTTTTCCGCCACGGGAAAAATCTACCACTACGAGATCTGTCACGGCGGCTACGCCGACCCGTTTAGCCAGGCTTACACCTGGTCGATGCCGCGCACGTTGGACGTCGAGGCGATGCGTCGCGCCGCCGCGGTGCTCACCGGCACGCATGATTTTCGAGCCTTTAGTGCGATCGCCGGCAGTGGTATCGAAAAAGAAGATACGGTTCGCACCATCAAACGACTTGAGATCGTTACGCGAGGCGGTCGTTTGCGCATTGCGGCGGAAGGCACGGGCTTCCTCTACAAAATGGTGCGGAGTCTCGCCGGGGCCTTGGTCGATGTCGGCGTGGGACGACTTACGCCGGCCGCGATTGAGGAGATTCTCGCGAGTAAGATCCGCACCGAACGCGTGGTCACCGCCCCGCCTCAAGGGTTGTGTTTGATGAAGGTGTTTTACTGAGCCGATGAGCGACCCGCGCGAAGACTCCGCAGCTGATAAGCCGCCGTCGAGATCGCAGACGGAGAGTGAGGCACCACCACTGCCGAAATCGCGCTGGGCAGAAAATCCTCCGACAGCGGAAAAAACGGCGCAGCCGTCAGTCTTGTCGTCGACGTCGATGATGCCGGCATCGTCCGGGTCATCAGTGTCGCCGCTGTCTTCGTCGGAGCGAGCGGACGTCGGCTCGATTCCGGCTGCCGCTTCAGCCTCCCGCACTGCCGACATCGGTGCAAAATCCAAGCCGCAGGCGCGCCGTTCGGTTGTAGGTTGGGCGCGGACACTGGCACGCGGTTTTGCCGACATCGTGTTTCCTCCGGTGTGTCTTAACTGCGGTGGGTTGGTCGAAGGCGAGCGGCTCCGACACATTTGCCCGCCATGCGAAGCGTTGATCCACTTTGTCGAGTCGCCTCACTGCACGACGTGCGGAAGTCCGTTTTTCGGTGAAGTCGAAGGCGAGCGGATGTGTCCGCATTGCGAAGGACTGCATCCGCACTACGGCGAAGGACGCACGCTCACGTTGTTTAAAGGACCGTCGCGGGCGCTCATCCATGCGTTGAAATATCACAAGGGCCACCACGTCGTGCCGGATTTGGAGCAACTGGTGCGGAGTTCGCCTCACATCACGGACTTTATTCGCGATGCGGTGCTGGTGCCGGTGCCTTTACACTCACGCAAAGAACGCGAGCGCAGCTACAACCAGACGGCGTTGCTCGCCGCGCTGATGGCGCGGGCGGCCGGCGGACGCACCCGGGTGGAGCCGCTGTTGTGTCGAGTGGTGGACACGCCTTCGCAAACGACTTTCGATCGCAAGGCGCGCCGGGCGAACCTGAAAAATGCCTTTGCACTCGCGAAAGGGGCGACCATAAATCCCGCCTCACCTTACATCCTCGTCGATGATGTTTTTACAACAGGCTCAACTCTTAACTCCTGCGCAGGCGTCCTTCGCCGTGCGGGTGCGTTGAACCTGAACGTCGTTACGTTTGGTCACGGTTAATAATTTTCCCGTATGTCGCTCTTCAGCAAGCCGAAGTATTCCACGGTTGTCGTCAAAAAGAAGGACATCCCCAAGGGTATGTGGACCAAGTGTCCCATCTCTGGTGAGATCGTCTACAACAAGGAACTTGAGGATAACCAGATGGTGGTTCCCAAGTCCGGTTACCATTTTCCCATCGGTGCCCGCCAGCGTATCGCGGCGTTGTTCGACGAAGGCACGTTCCAAGAAATCGACGCGTCGATTCGCTCGGCGGATCCTCTTAAGTTCGTCGACTCCCAACGCTACCCGGATCGTATCAAAAAATACGAAAAAGAGAGCGGTCTCACCGAGGCGGTCGTGTGCGGCACGGGCGAGATTCACGGCATTCCGGTGTCGGTCGCGGTGATGGATTTCCGTTTCTGTGGTGGTGCGATGGGCTCGGCGGTCGGCGAAAAAATCACCCGCGCGATCGAGGTCGCCCTTAAGAACAAAACCCCGTGCTTGATTTTCAGCGCCTCGGGCGGCGCCCGTATGCAAGAGGGCATTTTCTCCCTTATGCAGATGGCCAAGACCAGCGCCGCGCTCGGTCGTTTGGCTGAGGCCAAGCTCCCTTACATTTCCATCCTCACGCATCCGACCATGGGCGGCGTTACCGCCAGCTTTGCAGTTCTGGGTGACGTGAATATTGCCGAGCCAGGTGCCTTGATCGGCTTTGCCGGTGCGCGCGTGATCAAAGACACCGTGAAGCAAACGCTCCCTCCCGGGTTTCAGACCGCGGAGTTTCTTCAAAAGCACGGTTTGATCGACCAGATCGTCAACCGCCTCGAACTCCGCGACCGCCTGCGCGATATTCTGCAAGCGCTCTATTTGCGGAAGTCTCCCGCAGTGAAGAAGTGAGGAAGCGCGCTGTCGGGCTCGACCTCGGGTCGAGCCGACGGAGTAGGCGAACGCTGCAACGGCCTCGCGTCGGGTGAGGCCTCACCACGGAATCATTACCTTTATTCCATGTCCGCCGATTACGCCGCCACGCAGGAGTATCTTTTCTCGCTGAAGGCAAAGGGCGTTAAGTTTGGCATTGATCGTATGCGGCTGCTCGTCGCTGCGCTCGGCCATCCTGAGCGTGCGACGCCGGCAATCCACCTCGCCGGCACGAATGGAAAGGGCTCCGTCGCGGCGATGTTGGAGTCGATTTTCTCAACTGCAGGTTGGCGCACTGGACTCTACACGTCGCCTCACTTGGTGAAGCTCGGCGAGCGCGTGCAGGTGGGACGGGAAATTTTGAGTGAGGCCGAGATCGTCGCTTACACAGAAGAGCTGCGCCCGATCGCCGAAGCGGTGAGCCAGGGCAGTCCCGACGACGATCATCCCAGTTTTTTTGAGTTCATGACTGCGATGGCGTTTCTGCAGTTCGCGCGAAAGCAGTGTGACATCGCCATCATCGAAACCGGGCTCGGGGGCAAACTCGACGCTACCAACGTGGTCGTGCCCGAGGTATCCGTGATCACTTCGATCGGGCTGGACCACTGCGATATGCTGGGTGACACGCTCGCGCTGATCGCCGCGGAAAAGGCCGGCATCATCAAGCCCGGCAAACCGCTCGTGGTCGGACGTCTGCCGCCCGAGGCGGAGCAGGTGATTCGCCGCGTCGCCGCAGAGCAGGGCGCGCCGGTGATTTCGGTGCGGGAGGTTTTTGGCGAGGAGCTGGCCAACTACCCGACGACAGCGTTTGAGGGCGATTATCAGCGCTGGAATGCGGCGACGGCGGTGCTTGTGGCGCGCTGCCTGGATGCGCGATGGAAACTCACCGACGCGGTCATCTCGCAAGGCCTGCACACGGCGCGCTGGCCCGGACGCTGGCAACGCACGACGATCGGCGGGCGTCCGTTGATTCTCGACGCCTCGCACAATCCCGAGGGCGCTGGCGTATTGGAACAGCAACTACGCGAGTTGGTCGCACGCACCGGACGAAAGCCGGTGGTGGTGACGGGCGTGTTGGGCGCGGCGCGGGCGCGTCCGTTGCTGGAAACCATCAGTCGTTATGCGGCGGAGATTCATCTCGTGATGCCACAGCAATCTCGCGCCAGTGGCTTTGAGGAACTGGAAGCGTTGATCCCACAGACCTTCGCGGGCCGCGTGACGCGGGCGACCGTTGCCGGCGTGTTTCCGGATGCAGCCATCTGCACGGTGGGCGGGCCGGATGACACGATCGTCGTGACAGGTTCGATCTACCTCCTTGGCGAAGTCATGGCGCGGATCGAGCCGGCGCGTGGCGCGATCGAGAATCGGCTGCAGGATTTTTAAAGGAGCGTTGGAGCGCGGATGAACCGCGTGGCTTGAGATGCAGTTTCTCGCGGTTGCGGAGGGGTCGCCGTTTTGGGGCGGGATCGACTTTGTGACGATGCGCTTCGTGCGGGCGGATCGCACGATATTGTCCCGTCAAATTCGCGGCGGAGTCGGACCCGAGGTCGAGCCCGAAAAAATCCGTGCAGGGCAAGCGATTGGGCGGACACTCAAGGACACGCTCCTGAGCTCAGTCGCCTCCTATTCGGTGATGGATCACGCCAACGGCTTCGTGGACGTGGCTTCGCTGGTCTGGTCGTGGACGCGAAGAATCGGTTCGATGGCGGGATGAACCGCCTGCGCAGCGCCGACCGTTTCGATATAGCGGCAAGTCGCGAACTTGGCGGGATCAGTGACGCTGCCTGGAACGTTCAAGAGGCGTCCTAAGAATCCACGCGGTTCGGTCTTCAAATAACAGCGCCACGGTTTTGGCGTGAGGCGGGCGCGATAACATTTCTGCACGCGACAGAGGAGCGCGTAACGTTTGTCTGCCTTGAGTCGTTTGAGGATGTCCTGACTGTCCGCCGAGAGTGGATCAAAGAGCCGGCTGGTGCACAGGTAGCGAAGTCCGGCGCGCGTGGAGTAAACGCGGAATTGGAGATCGGTGCGAACGCGAGTCAGGTCGATGAGCGCGTCGAGTGCTGCGGACTGGGAGATGACGACCTCGTCGCCGGCATTGCTCGAATCAGTTTCCGTATCCACGTCCACAAACAGCGCGTGGTAGGCGTTGAGGACTTTGGAGTCATAGCTGTTGCGAGTGATGCGGGCGACTTCCTGCGGCCCGGCGTCACCGGGCCCCATCACGCGGTCGAGGATTGGCTCGACGAGCACGCGCTCGGGGTAGGGATACTGGCCGTCGCGGGTGAGCGGAGTCAGGCCGGCAGCGGCGGCTTCGGCGCGAGTTTTGGCGAGCTGGCGGGCGGCTTGTTTGGCCGCTTCGAGGCTGATGCCCGATGAAGCGGCGGCACTGCGGAAAAACTTCTTGGTTTTAAGCTCAACACAGGCCGAGGCCCATGCCGTGAAGCGGGGTGCACGCAGCGAATCGGGCGTGGGCGTCTCCATGTCGGTGAGCTCAGTTTTTTACCTCGGTCGCCTCGATATCGATGGCGCCGTCACGAGAAATACGGGTCGCACGCGGAGTGGCCTCGGAAGCGGGTGTCGGGCGGCCGCGCTGGAAATTGACATTAAAACTGGCTTTGGCGCCGGAGCGGCCGAGCAGGCGGTTGATCGTGAAAATCAGCATGCCCACGACCGCCACGGTGAGGGTGAAAATGAGGCCGAAGATCACGGCGATGCCTGCGAGGAGGAGGCGGACGATTTGCATGTCTTCCAGACTCCGCCGAATCACAAAAGTTGCCAGCAGATCGTGGGGATTGCCGCGGGCCAGTCGGCGCACTTAACGGAGCCATTAAACGAAAAGCCGCAGAGTGCACAAAGCGTGCGAACGCTTGATGTCCTCTGCGGCCTCGGTGGCTGATTAACTTTCAGTTCAGACCAGCTTGATCAGATCGGCGGTCGCGGGAACGTCTTTGATGATCTGGGACGGCTCGGGACCGACGCCGAGGTAGCGCAGATTGGGCAGCTTGTCGGCGGCCGGAAGCGGTTCGCCATGGAAGGCAACGTCGAGCAGCGACTTCACCATCGAGGCAACGTAGCGTTGGGCGTTCTTCGGGAGATCGGCGAAATGGCGGACCTGCGAAACGTCCTCGGTCCAACCGGCGTGTTTGGTATAAACCGGCTTCAGCTTTTTGCGGATGGCGTCGTTGCGGGGGACGTGGTGGTAGCGTTTGCCGGCGGCGTCTTCGTAGCACGCACAGATGAGCAACTCGGAGTTCCACGCACCGCGGTGGGTGAGAGCGTCGAGCTTGTTGATCATCACGTCCTGGAAACCGCCGTAGCGGAGGGCGTCGCCTTTTTCCACGGCGTCATACCAGCCGACCATGCGCTGACGACCGGTGCTGGTGCCGAACTCAAGTTTCTTGAGGAGATCGGAGAGCGGATGCGCCTCGTCCATCTGCGTGATGAAGACGTGCGTGCCGACCTTGGTGTCGTAGGCCTTGGCGACGCCGAAAGTGTGAATCGCCTGCACGGGAATACCGGCGCTCTCGAAGAATTCAGGCGTGAAGGTGTGCGAGGCGGTGACGTTGGGCGAGAAGCCGTGGCGTTTATCGAGCCAGTAGGCCTGGCCAAATTCACCGATGATGGTGTGGCCGGCGCGGACTTCCTTGAGGATAAGTTCGCGGACCTCGCCGATGTTTTTGACGAGGCGCTGACCCGCCTGCCAGTAGGTCTCGGTGAGCGTTTCGAGGTTGATCGTGAACGGCGCAGTGCCGCGGAAAACGGTGAAATCGAATTCGCTTTTTTCAAACACGCCGAGTTCGAGGGCCTCGGCGTTGGCGCGGAGTTCGGCATCGCCCAATTTTTGGAAGAAGCCAGCAAATGTATCCGCACTGACACGACAAACGTGCTGGATGGTGGCGACAGCACGGTCGGCGCGTTGGGCGAGTTTCTTGGCGTAGGCTTCACGGGAGCCGAGGAAGTCGGCGTAGGTGATCTGCCACTGGCCGACTTCGTCCTGGTAGGCCGGCGTGATGCCGCGGCCGGTGGAGCCACGCGGCTCCTCCTTGAGGACGTTGACGCGGTAATCTTCCCACGCGAGGTCCAGCAGGCGGTGGGTGAGATCGGAGACCAGGGTGCGCTCGTCGATGATGAGGCGGGCGAGGACGTTGTAGCCCTTTTTTTCGAGCGGCATGGCTTCCCACCAGGCTTTGCGGGGGTCGGCGACGACACCGGCGCCGATGGCGAGGTGGGCGAGTTCCTTCTCAACGACGCCGGAGGGCAGGAGGTTGAGTTTGATGCCGGCGGCGGTGTGGCCGGAGTTGGCTCCGCCGTTGACCTTGAGGACGGTGGTGACGGGCGTGGCGGTGCCGCGCAGCTCGTGGACGACCTCGGGAATCAGGCGGCCTTTGCCCTCGTCACCGAGGGAAATGCCGACATCGGCGATGAGCTGGCTGGAGAAAGGAAGGAGCGACATGGCGAACGGACGAACAAAGCGGGCGAGCGGGAGAGGTTCAATCGCGGAATTTTAACGCGAAAACGCAAACAACACGAAGAACGCAGAGACCTGAAATCAGATCTTTGCGTTCACGTGCGGAGGGCTTGGCGCCTTGACGCCAAAGCCGGTTGGGAACCCGTTAGGACTGAGGGATTAATCAGCCCTTGGACTGGGTCTTGATTTCGACCACGTCGTGCGGGGCGGCTTCTTTCTGGCCGGCCGGCGAAACGCGGATGTAGCGGGCTTTTTCGCGGAGCGAAGTGAGATCTTTTGCGCCGAGGTAGCCCATGCCGCTTTGCACGCCGCCGACCAAGGTCGAGAGAACGTCGTCGGCGGAGCCGGAGACTTCCTTGAGCGCTTCAATGCCTTCGGCAGTGAGCTTGCGGGCGTTGTCGGTCTTGTCGTGGCCGTAGCGGGCGGCGCTGCCGGCTTTCATCGCGCTGAGCGAACCCATGCCGCGATACTGTTTATACAGCTTGCCGTTGATTTCCATGATCTCGCCCGGAGCTTCGCGGCAACCGGCGAGGAGGCCTCCGAGGATAACGGCGTCGGCGAGCGTGAGGGCTTTGACGATGTCGCCCGACTTGGTGATGCCGCCGTCGGCGATGATTTTGACGCCGCGGGCTTTGGCGCCTTGAGCGGCGACATAGAGGGCGGTGAGCTGGGGAATACCGACGCCAGCAACGACGCGCGTGGTGCAAATCGAGCCGGGGCCCTGGCCGACCTTGATGGCGTTGGCTCCGCAGGCACCGAGATAATCGACACCCGAGGCGCTGGTTACGTTGCCGGAGATGATGGTGAGCTTGGGGAAGGCATCGCGAACGAGCTTAACGATGTCGCCCACGCCGGCGGTGTGTCCGTGCGCGGTGGATACGGCGACGGCGTCGATGTGTTCATCGACGAGCTGGCCGACGTGCGTGATGATTTTTTCGCGATCAAGCGAACCGTCGGGGAGACGCACGGGAGCGATGGCGGCGCCGACCACGAGGCGGAAATCGGCATCGCGAGCCGGTTTCCGGCGGGACTTCGATTCGGTGAGAATACGGTCGATGTCGGAGAACGTAACGAGACCGCGCAGGCGATCAGCGTCGTCAACCACGAGCATCTTGTGGATGCCCACATGCTCGGTGAAAAACGCATCGGCGGCCTTGATCGGGTCGGGCTGGAGCGACTTCTCGTGGACCGTGAGGATGTCGCTGCGCGGAGTCATCGCCTCGGCGACGGTCTTGGAGCGGTAACGTTCGCGCACGGTGCTGCCGGAGAGCAGACCGACGAGTTTACCGGTTTCGTCGACGACGGGGAACGTGCGGAAATCGAAGCGGCGGGCTTCGATCAGCGCGAGGACATCGCCGACGTGTTGGTTGGGCGAGACCGTGATCGGATCCTGAATGAGGCCGTGGATGTGGCGTTTCACGCGGGCGACCTCTTTGACCTGGTCCTTGGCCGGCATGTTGTAGTGGATGAGGCCGAGACCACCGTTGAGCGCCATGGCGATGGCCATGCGGGCTTCGGTGACGGTGTCCATGTCCGACGAGATAACGGGAATGGAAAGCTTCAGCGCCTCGGACAATGAGGTCGAGGTATCCGCGTCCTTGGGAAGGATTTCGGAATACAGCGTCGCGAGGGAAACGTCGTCGAACGTGAGCGCGACAGGCAGATTGGCTCGGAAGAAGACGTCGGCCGGCTGATAAAATTCAGCGTCGAAGGCAGTGGCGAAGGGCGTGGCAACCTTTGTCATAAGTTGCCGGGAACGTAGTAGGCCCGATTGCGCGAAGGGCAAATCGTTTTTCCACTTTGGTCCGCAAGGGGCTGGCGCTGACGGGTTGGGACCGGTGGTGCGGGTGTGTTCTTGTGGTTTGGGTCGGGCGGCGTTTGATGGGACGAAATGCGTCTCCGCCTCGCTTATCGCCGCTACACGTTGCCCTTCCGCATTCCGGTGCGCACGGCGCATGGCGTGTGGGCCGAACGCGAGGGAATAATCATGCGGCTGAGCGCCGAGGACGGTCGGACGGGTTATGGCGAAGCCGCACCGATTCCGTGGTTTGGCACTGAAACTATCGAGGAAATCGAAGCCGTGCTGAGCACGCTCGGCGAATGGGTGACCACAGAGCAACTCAACGAAGTTCCTGCGCGATTGGGTTGTCTGCGCTTCGCCGTGGCGGAATCGTTGGGTGAGTTCGAGGCGAAAAACCTGAAAGCGGAAGCGGAGGCACGGAGCTCAAGTAGACCGCCGGCGGTGGTTTCGCTGCCTGAGTTTCTACCGGTGGCCGCGTTGCTGCCGGCCGGACGTGCGGCACTCACGGCGATTGGCCCCAAGGCCGAGCTCGGGTTCCGCACGTTTAAATGGAAGGTCGGCGTCGGCGATCTTGCGGATGAACTTTCTCTCCTCGACGACGTGATCGCAGCGTTGCCCGATCGTGCAAAACTGCGCCTGGACGCCAACGGTGCATGGGAGGCGCGGCAGGCGGTCCGTTGGCTGGAACGCGCGGCGGATCGCCCGATCGAGTTCATCGAGCAGC
>JBEVND010000461.1:0-3725 GCA_040508285.1 Rariglobus sp.
GACCCAGCCGTGGCCGTGGTAATCAGCAAACTGCGTGTCTTTGAGCTTCGGGTTGAGCTCGGCGACTTTCTCAAGGAACTCGGGATCGCCCCAGAGACCGCGGGCGGCGGCGGCTTCGGGATTGCTCCGCAGCGACTTCGCCATCTCTTCGTCGGTTGGATTCTTCTGCTCCTTCGGGTAGAGGTGCTCGCCATCCGACTCCTGATCCCACCACGTGTAGCCGAGGTAGGGATTCACGAAGAGATTACCCTGATGCATGTGGCACGTCATGCAGGAGCTGGAGGGAATGCTGCGGGTAAACTGGTGTTTGATCGGATGGCCCTTCTCCTTCTTGGAGATCATGGGATCGGCGGAGAAGGACAGGCCTTGGTGTCCGTATTTTGAATACCAACCGGAGTTGGTGGGCGAACGGTCGTTGGCGTAAACGACGTGGCACGACGTGCAGCCCGAGGAGCGGAAGTCGCCGGGATGGTTGTTGGACCCCATGAAGCCGAGGAGCGGATCGTTGAGGCGCGTCTTCTGGAGATTGAGGTAAACGGGATCGATGCGGTTGAGCGTGCCGAGACCGCGTTCGCTCAGGCGGCGCAACGGACGACCCGGTGGCTCGAAGGCGTTGGGGTTGCCGAGCTCAACCTGACGTTCGCCGCCCTTTTCGAAAATGCGGAGCAGGTTGGACGGTTGGCCGAGCGCGAAACGCGGGAGCGCTTCGAGGTAAGGCAAGATGCCTTGGTCGCGCGTCATTTCGGCGGTGACGGGGATCGGGCTTTCGAGACGGAGCGGCGCGCCGTCGGCTCCGTAGGCCTGGCCGAAGCGGTAGTTTTTGTCCGGAGAAGCGCCGTTGTTGTAGAGCGCGGCACCCCAGAGCATGGCGCCGTGATTCATCATGCTGTGCTGATTGGTCTTCACGATGTCGCCGTGGCAAAGGCCGCAGGCTTTCTCGGCGACGCGCAGGTCACCGGGGTTCACGAATTGAATGAACTCGGGCGACTCGTGGTTAAGCAGCACAGACGAGTCGGAGGGATTGGCGGAGCTCTTCCAGAAGTCGGGATTGCGCGGGGCAACGTGCGCTTTCTCCATGGTGAGGCCGGGCGTGGGATTGCCGCCGTGGCAATCGATGCAGCCCAGCACGACGTGCGGAGATTGGTGCATGTCCTCGATGCCTTGATGACAGCCAAGGCAGCCGATGCTCTTTGCGTCGGCTTGGGCACGGGTCTGGTCGATGTTGTTAACCGGCTTCACGTCGCCGGGAAGGGGCGGATGGCCGGGAGGCAACGTCGAGGTGGCAGGGCCGGCGACGACCTCGGCGGCGGGGCGCAGATCGGGAGCGGTCGCTTGCGGGCTGGCGAAAACGACGAGCGCAGTCAGGGCAATTCCCCACAGGGCGGTGGCCGCCAGAGCCCAACGAAAAATGAATCCGGAATCCTTGCGCATGGTCAGTAAGTAAAGGTCACGGCGGCAACCGCGCTGTAGAGCCAGTTGTCCACCTGGGGGCCGGCGGTGGTGAAGCCCGGCACGACGGGTTGCGAGCGCCGGTAGATGTCGCGGAAGCCTTCGCCGGGAAGGAGAAAGCCGCAGCCGAGAGAGCAGATGATGTTATCCGTGAGCAGCGGGCGCCATTGCAGACCGACACCGATATCGATGCCAAACTCCTCGTCGACATCGTCGGTGAGGAGGGCGGTCTTGATCGGCTCGGCCGTGACAAACTGGATGTAGTTGGCGCTCAAAAATGCACGCACCTTGGGCGTGACCTCGATGTCGGCGCCGACGCCGAAAACGAGCAGGCCGGGATTCACGAAGTTGGACTGGCCCTGGGTTTTGCTGGTGCGGAGATTGGGCAAAAGACTGAAGCGCTGCTTCAAACCCACGGCGGTGCCGGCGAGGTTGAAACCCTGGCGCACGTAGTAGCTGAACGGGCCGCCGGTGAAATTAACGTTGTCGACAATCGAGTCGAAGCCGGTGGCGCGACCATCGGTCGGATCGCTGTCACCGGAGGCGTAAAAGACGGACGCCTTGTAGCGAATCCAATCGCGGTCGTAACTGACCTCGAGCGCGGCCATGTGCGCGAAGATATCGGTGGCGCGGCCGGCGAGCCCGTTGAAATCGTCGTGTCCCACGGCGAGATACGCAGCGTGAGAAACGTTCCACCGACCCACGTGGCCATCGCCCGCCCAGCCGAGGTAATGGGCCTGCACCTGATGTGGCACGGGCGAGCCGATGGGCGCGGGGCGGACGATCGCGCCGTTGCGATCGTAGTGCGTGCCGCCCTGGTCAAAGTTGCCGTGATAACTGAGCTGCGCGGTGTAGCCCTTGGTGAGAAAATCCTGGCGGTAAATGTTGGCGATGAGCACGCGCTGGTCGCGTGAGTCGAAGGTGTTGAGCTCGGAGTTGGTGTCCTTCTCGCGCAGGTCAAACAACGCCAGGTTATACTGGAAATGGTTGTTGTCGTAGTTGCCGAAGAGGCGTGCGCCGAGATTGGTCTCGTTGAAGATGAAGCCGCGAAAATCGCTGTTGAACGTTTGGTTGCCGACCTTGATGGCGAGGAAGTCGTAGTTGGGCGAAAGGTCGGCGAGGTGGAGCTCGAAAAACGCTTCCTGAAACGCGAGGTAATCGCGGGTGCGCAACGTCGCTTTGTCCGCCAGGTTTCCACTGGCGGAACCGCCGCCGATGATGCCGCCGATGTCGTCGGGGTTTTCGACGCCGGAGTTGTCGACCGGCACGCCGCCGTTGCCCGCGCCGGGGCCGCCCGGGTTGGGCGAAACGATGCCGGCCTCGCGGAAATCGACGCGGTTTACGTTGAACACCGGGCGCACGCGGATCGCCCATTCGATGGGCTTGAACACCGTCTCGCCTTTGAAGAGCAGGAAATCGAGCGCGTAGTTGGAAACGAAAATCTGCGAGCGACTTTCGCCGAAGAAATCGGAATTGCCCGGACTGGCTGCGCTGACGCCGCTGGGCACGGTGAGCTTACGATCTTCGAAGATGAACTCGGCCTGCGCGGTGACGGAGAGAAACAAGTCCTGACCGTGAATGGGGCGATCGCCTTTGAGCGTGCTCTGGCGGTAGGGATGCCAGAACTCGGTTTCGACGTTGGCGTAGGGAATCTCGTTGGTGTCGCCACTCGTGTAGCGCCGCCACGGCGTGAAGCCCACGTCGCGCCAACGGTCGGGCGCGGGCGTGGTGTGCGCGGGCAGATCGACGCCGGATTCAGAAAGTGGATACGACGTCGGCGCGTGCCAGTGTTTATGGATAAAGAGGTTTTCGCGGACGCCTTCGCGCGGGAGCCGTTGCGATTCGGGCAACGGGTCAAGTTCGTTGCTCACCGGAGTCACCGGTAAAATTGGAGTGAGCCGGCTGGTCTCCAATCCCGAGCGCGGCAACGCAAGGTAGGCCGGAACCGGGGCGTTTTCGTCGAGAACGAAGTCGATCTGGTTGGTCCTGAAATAGGGCTCGGGCTGCGCGGGTGCACGACGCTGACCGGCACCGGGATCGGGGTTGAATTGATCGGGCGGAGCGGCCGGGGCAGCGGTGTCGACGCGACGCTCGACGCGGTAATTCGTTTCCGGAGCAGAGCGACGACTGGGAATCGGCGCGCCGGGATCGACGGGCGTAAGTTCGGGCGCGGAGGGTGGCGGTGTGCGGGCCTCGCGCTGGTGCGGGCGAAGGGTGTCGTTGGGCGTCTCGCGTTCGCCGGGCGCAGGCGTGGGCGTGGTGGCCGGCTCCGCGCG
>JBEVND010000007.1:0-4870 GCA_040508285.1 Rariglobus sp.
ACAACGAAAGTCACCAAGAATGCAGAAGCTGGATCGTCGGCTTAGCGGTTACGGACGACTTGGTGGATCAACCACCGAGGCAGCACGTTTGGTTATAAATTTAAAACCAACGACGCATCGCCCCCCTGCACAGCGGCCGAAGAAATCAATGCCTTCGCCTTACCGGGCGATCTCGACCGACGTCACGCGCCACGAGGCAGTGAGCTGCGCGGGATTGGCCCGGTTGCTTGCGAGAGCGAACTGCTCCAAGCCGAGATACGGCGCCCGCTGGGCCAACGATTGGTAAAACGTGATGAGCGCGCCGATGTCGGCATTGCGCGCCGAGAATTGCACCGAGTGGATGGCGAACTGATTGGCGCGAACCATACGACTGTCGGACACATCGTAGTTCGAAAGCCCCGCTGAACGCGCCAGCGTGTTGAGCTCATTTTGGAGCCGCACATTGTCGAAGGTCCGGGACGGATCGAGATGCTCGATCGCGAGTGTAGCCTCTTTTTCGATACGTTCGCGTTTCACGAGCCACATCTGCTGCACATTAAGGTCAGTCGACGTCGCCTGAATGGCGCGCCACTGGAGTGTCACGCGGTCGCTGACGGCCGAGAGCCAGATCGCCGCGCCCAAGACGGCAAACGCCAGCAACAAGATCTTTTCGCGCAAGAGGCGGCTTAAGAAATAAGCTTTCATGGTTGGGTGATTTCGGGGACCGGAGCGACTTTGACGTCGGCCGCAGGATTAACCGGCGCCGGCACCTCTGCGGGCGTAGGAGTCGGACTTGCAGGGCTGATCACAGGCGGGCGAACGCCTGCATCACCTTCGGGGGCCGGGACTGGGGCGGATGGAGTCTCCGGCTGCGCTGGTGGCGTAGGTTGGACGGCGGGGGCGCCGGCCGCGGCCTCAGGAAGAGGCGGCGCGACTGAGTCCTCTTTCTGCGTCGCGGTTTGGAACGCATCGGCCTTGAAGACGACCACGAGGCGGAACGTGGAAACGCCATCGCGGCTGCGTTGATCCAGCACTTCGACTTTCTCCCGACTGGGCATGCGATTGAGTGCCGAACGAAATACATCGATGTCGTTGGGCACACTCGTCTGCGCTTCGACCTCGAGCGTGTAGAGACCGTTGGTCGCGGTGCGCATGAATTGAATCGTCCGTGGGCGCGCCGAGTTGACCAGCGCCATCATCTCGAACGGCAACAAGCGCTTGGTTGAAAGTTCATCGATGCGCGTGGCGAGCGCCTGCGAAGTCATGATGCTATCGACCACGGGTTTTTGCTGCGCCTCTTGCGCGAGTCGTTGCTTTTGCCAGACCGACGAGCCGACGAGAGCGAGTTCCAGCAAGCCCGACAGGGCGATGACCGCGAGACTGCCGATAAATGTGCGCCACAGGATGACGTCGCGCTTGTGCGCGCGTCGACGGGCGTGAAGCTCGTCCTTGTCGCGCACGTCGAGCAAACCGATCTCGGTCGCGTTAAAATGCGTCTCGATCGCGCCGGCCTTGAAAACAAATTCGCCTTGGGGCGACTCGACATCGAACTGCGGCTCGGCCGTGACGTCCGTCTCGTAGAGTTTCTCCGGGAAAGCGTTCAACAACGCAGCGCGCGCCGTCGCCCGCTCGGCCTCGGTTGCCTCGGCGGAAACCGGCTCCACGCGAACTTGCGTGGGCACCCCGCTCGCATCGCTAAAATACATGCCTGTCAGCGAGCCGACGCCCGAAACGATTAGCACGGTGGCAGGCTTGGGCGCTTTCTCGCGCGTAAGAAAAGCGACAAACGACGGCATCACCGCCTCCGCCGACGCCCACGTCTCAACTTCGTCGGACGTGAACCGTTTACGATACGCCGCGTAGATCAACGCGTGTTGCACACCTGGAAACCAGTGGCAGCCGTAGTAAAGTTGAGCGACGGGAAACGGTGCCAGCGTCTCGATGGCCAACTCGACCTGCGAACTCACGTCCACCGCGGTCGAGCCTTCGATCACGGGCACCGAGCGCACGAAAAAGAGCGAGTCGGGCAGGAGCACGACATGGCGGGGCGGCGGTGAGGGAAGAAAGCGTTTAAGCGAGGAGAGACTCATGCAGTCGGTTCGTCAGACGAAGCAAGCGGGGGAACCGCCTTATCGTTTTCACGGATTTCAAGAAACGTAAACGGGTATTTAAGATCGACCACCTCGGGAACGGCGGTCGCTGGAGTAGTAGAAGTCGTGGTGGCCGCAGCGGCGGGTTGCGCAGGCTGGCGACTGGCGGTGCTGGTGGTGTTGGCAGTGTTGGTGTTGCCACCGGCATTTGCCGTGGCGACGTCACCCTCGGCGGCGGCATTGCTGGCGGGCACGACTTTCGCGCCTTCGGCAGGAGCCACCACGGTGGACAGGCGGAATGACGAAGGTCCCTGCCTCACCGTTACCGTAATTCGCAGCGCCTTTACCGTCATCCCGTAACCGAGCTGCGAGCCCCCGCCGCCCGCGACCGCGGCGATGCTTCGCGTGCTTTTAAAAAGCCCCGGCCCCTGCGACTGATACGATCCTGTGCCGGCCAGATATTCGCTGATGCGCTGTAACTGCGCCTGGTCGAAAATTTCCTGCGCGAGCAGGGGCTCGAGTCGGTTGCCATTGATGTTCGGCGTGTCGAACCGGTAGAGCGAAAACGTCTCGGTGAAGCGCCGGTAAAGCTCGTTGGGCGCACCCGTTGCCTCGTCGAAGAAGGCCTGTCGCACGCCTTCAATCGCCGCCAGCTCCGCGAAGGATCGCAGCGACCGACCGGGTGGCACGAACGGAAGTGCGGCCGATTCGTAATCTTGAGTGGTCGATGCGCCGATGGCGGTGGGCGTGTAGTCTTTTTGAACCCAGCCGAGCAGCGAGTCCGAGATCCGTTCTGCGTCGGTCTGCGGGACTTGCCAGTATTTTAGAAGTGCGACGAGCATCTCGGACTTCACGGCCGGGAGCGGTAGTTTCGCGCTCTCGTCTTCCAGCAAAACTTCCACGGTGCGGCCCTCGCTCGGTTCGTAGCCGGCGAACTCCAACGGCGCGCCCCAACCCTCGGCCTGACTGTGAAGTCCGCCGCAGGCTTCGCGAAAGTCCTCCAACACCGCGAGCGTCGTCTCCAACGCCGAATACGCTTCAAGCCGCAGACGCGCCGCATCGGCTTCGCGAATATCAACCAACAGGTCCGTCCCGGCCTTTTCGATAAATAGCAGCAGCGCCGAAGTCGCGAAGACCAGCGTCACCAGCACGATCAACAAGACCGAACCGCGGCGGGACTTTTGCGCAGGACTATGGGCGAGGTCGTTCATTTTCAAAACGCCGGCACGCCCTGTGTCACGGTGGGCAACATGATGAACACTTCTTGAGAGCGTGTTTGGTAAGTGAACTTTATCCGCAACCGCTGCGGTGCCTCGTATTGCCCCTCGGCATTACGACGCGGCTGTAGCTCATTTTTCCAGTTCTTAAAACTCGCGTCGTAATAGTCGTAGCTCATCGCCGAGATCAGCGGCGAAACAACCGTTTCACGAGGGGACTGCGTCTCGAAATCTTTCTCCAAACGCGAGTGCCACAGAAACAACAACCCCGTGCCTTCGCGCACGGAAAGCGAGCAGATGACCTCGGGCAACGGCTGAGCCGGCCACATAAAAATACGACTCCCTTCGAATAGTTCGAAGGTGAGCAAGGTCTCCGTCATGCCTGACTGCGTGCGTATCTCCTGCACGGTGATGGGCGCCTGGCTCGACACACCTGCGGGAGGCAGCGCCGCGGCGTTGAGTTCATGTTCGAGAAACCGGGTGACGGCCCGCACATGACGATCGAACAAACGCAGGTCGCTGTTGCGCCCCCACAACTCGCCCATCGAAAAGATAAACGTGTTGAGCGCCACCATCAGCATGCCGGTGATCGCAAGCGCGACCATGATTTCGAGCAGGGTGAATCCACGACGCCTCATTGATTCACTCCTTCCATGATCTTTAGTATCCGTTCTTTGGATGCAGCGCGGAGCGTGGTGCGATCCGCCGCCACCGACCACGTGGGCCGCAACACACGAAACAGTTGGCGGGTCGTCTGTTCTTTGACCGAACCGCTCCCCGCCACTTCGCATTCAAACGTGACTTCAAAAAGATCCGCCTGCCCAGTCGGTTCGATCTGTGCCGTCCAACGCACCCGACGGCCATCGGCCGAATCGAAATCCCCGCCTTGACGTGCCAGTTCGATATCCGGTTGTGCAAGAAGTTGAGCCCGGGCAAAGCGCAGTTCGGGCTGACTCACCGTGGCGCGTTTCGCCACCTCGTAGCCCGAGAGGACGTTGATGTAAGCCCCCGCCAAAACCACTGCCGCCATGGCAAAAATCGCCAACGCGATCAGCACTTCCAACAACGTGAAGCCAGGTGAACGACGCGGTTTCATCGGGCGGGCTGGGCTGCCAGCATGGGCGCGCATGTCCAAGGATCGATTTCGAGCACCCGCGCGCCGTTGCGGGTCTTCAACTGCGCACGAAACGGCGAACAGGTGCCATCGCCGTAAAAAGTGACCGCCGGGATGGTCTGCGTTTCGATGAGTTGCCCGCCGAGAAGAATAGACGAGGCGTTGCCGGCGGATTTCGGCGCAAGGAAGTCGAACTCAGCAACGTCTTTGTGCACGAACCGATGTCGCGTTTCGACTCCATCTGCAATCGCGACGAATTCATGCTCTTTGGCGTCGAAACTGAGACGCACGTCACGGTTGTTCATCAACGCATCTTTGCGAACTGCCGCCGTTGCCGCCCAAAACAACTCCTCCGAGGACATTGGTCGATCGCGCAGCAACCGGTTGGTTCCGACAACCAACACGCTGGTGAGCAGCGCAATCAGCGCGATCGTGATCAATACCTCAAGGAGCGTAAAGCCACGCCGGCT
>JBEVND010000009.1:0-5460 GCA_040508285.1 Rariglobus sp.
TTCGCCGAGTGCGGCAAACATCACCGTGTGGTCGCCGACAACATCGCCGCCACGCAGCGCATGGATACCGACCTCGGTGGAGGTGCGTTCGCCGGTGATGCCTTCACGGCCATGGCGGAGGGCATCGGCGGTGAGCTTGCGTTCTTCGAGAATGATTTCGAGGAGGCGTGCGGCGGTGCCGCTGGGAGCGTCTTTCTTAAAGCGGTGATGCATCTCGATCACCTCGGCGTCGTAGTCCGAGCCAAGGATGGACGAAGCGCGACGCGTGAGGGCGAAGAGCAAATTCACGCCAACGGAATAATTGCCCGACCAGACGCAAGGGACTTTGCCGGCCTCGGCAAGGAGGTGCTTTTTCTCGTCCGCTGCGTGGCCGGTGGTGCCGACGATGAGCGGCTTGTTTTGCGCGACAGCCTGGCGAACGACCTCGGCCGAGATTTTATGCGAGCTGAAGTCGATGATGACATCGGCCTTCGCAATGCCTGCGGCGAGATCATCGCCCGAGTCGATGGCGGCGGCGATGGTTGCGCCGGCTTCCTGCGCGGCGGCGGTGATGGCCTGGCCCATGCGGCCACGAGCCCCGATAAGAGCGATGTGGAGCGACATGGGATTACTTGCCGAGGGTCTTGAGGACGGAGACAAGCGTCTGCTCGCTGGCCTTGGTGAGCTCGGACAACGGCTCGCGCACGATCGTCGAGCGGATGATGCCGGCACGGGCGAGGGCATACTTCACCGGCACGGGATTCGGCTCGATGAAGAGCGTCTTGAAGATCGGGTAGAGCTTGCGGTGGAGCTTGGTCGCCTTGGGCAGATCACCCGCGAGGCCGGCGTTCACAAGTTGAACGACCTCCTTGGCGAAAAGATTCGAGGCGACGCTGATCACGCCTTCGGCACCGACCGCCATGAAGGGCAGGGTGAGGCTGTCGTCACCGCTGAGCACGGTCATGTCCTTGCCGAGCGCCTGCTTGATCTGATCAACGCGATCGACGGAACCGCCCGCCTCTTTGATGTAGCGAACGTGTGGATACTTCGCGCGCAGACGCTCGATGACCGGCACGCCGATCTCGATGCCGCAACGACCGGGGATCGAGTAGAGAATAACGGGTTTGTCGGTCGCTTCGGCGACGGCCGAGAAGTAGCGGAACACGCCTTCTTGCGAGGGCTTGTTGTAGTAAGGCGCAACGACGAGCACGGCGTCGGAGCCGGCCTCGGTGGCGAGGGTGGTGAGCTCGACGGCTTCCTTGGTGGAGTTGGAGCCGGTGCCGGCGATCACGGGCACGCGACCACGGGTGGCCTCAATGACGGCGCGAACGACGTCGAGGTGTTCCTCGTGGGAAAGAGTAGGGGACTCGCCGGTCGTCCCGACAGGAACGAGGCCGTTGATGCCTGATTTGATCTGAAACTCCACAAGCTTGCGCAGATCGTCGTAAGCGACGGACTGATCATTCTGAAAAGGAGTCACGAGCGCCGTAATAGTGCCGGTAAGAGGACGGAGTTTCATGGAGGGATTTCTGAAGATACCTTGCACAGCACAGCACCCCACTTTACCAAATCCGCAACGTTTTTCATCTGTTCCAACTACATGTCGCAAACCACGGAAATCTTTAACGACTTGCTGAAACTGGCCGTCGAAAGCGGCGCGAGCGACATCGTGATCAAGTCCAACAAGCCCGGCTACGTGCGGTTGTCGGGACGGTTGAAGCCGGTCGACATGGACCCGATTTCCGCCGACGAAGTGCGCGAATTCGTGGATACGCATGTGCCGCGCGTCTTCAAGCCGCGTTGGGAGGAAGAGGGCCAGGTCGACTTTGCCTACTCCGCGGAAGGCGTTGGCCGGTTTCGCGTAAACGGATTTCACCAGCGCGGCACCGCGAGTATTGTTTTCCGTCACATCAAGAGCCGTGTGCCCACGTTTGCGAATCTCGGGCTGAATCCTGAGCCTTTGCTCAACCTGGCCAAAACCAAGGACGGCATCGTGCTCGTGTGCGGCGCGACCGGGTCGGGCAAGAGCTCCACGATGGCAGCGATGCTCGGCTGGATCAACGAAAACGCCGACAAGCATATCGTCACGCTTGAAGACCCGATCGAGTTCACGTTTCAGGACGACAAATCGGTGTTCCAACAACGCGAGATCGGTCTCGACGTGCCGACCTTCGAACTCGCGATCAAGTCGGTGCTCCGTCAGAATCCCGACATCATCTTGATCGGCGAAATGCGTGATCGCGAGACGTTCGAAACCGCGATCTCGGCTGCCGAAACCGGCCACTTGGTGTTCTCGACCATGCACGCCGGCACGGTGGCGCAGGCGTTGACGCGTCTGTTTGAGTTCTTCCCGCCCGAGCAGCAGATCCAGGCCCGTCGGCAAGTCGCCGGCACGTTGCGCGGCTTTATCTGCCAGAAACTGATTCCGACGATGGAAGGCGGCGGCCGCGTCCCCGCGAACGAGATTCTGAGCGCCGATACGGTCGTGAAAAACCTCATCCTCGAAGGCCAGTTCGAGAAGATTCAGGGCATCCTCGAGAGCGGCAGCGACTCGGCGAGTTTCTCGTTTAACCGCGATCTGTTCCGTCTCGTGAAAGCCGGCACGATCAGCAAAGCCGATGGGTTGCGCTTCTCGCCGAATCCGCAGGCGCTGGAGATGAATCTCAAAGGTATCTTCTTCAAGACCTAGGCCGGAGCGTCGACCGCCGGTTTCGGCCGGTTGGTTTTCGGGCTTGGTTTCGCGAAGGAGGGGCTTTAGCCGTGATCGTTTCCAATCATGGCTACCGCACTTATTTTCTCCGGACAAGGCGCCCAAAAGGTCGGCATGGGCAAGTCGCTCTACGAAAACTCTGCGACCGCGCGCGCCCTCTACGAAGAGGCCAATCGCGTGCTCGGCTGGGATCTTGCCAAGATCTGTTTCGAAGGTCCGGAGACCGAGTTGACCCAGACCAAAGTCTGTCAGCCGGCGCTGTTCGTGCACGGTCTCGCGGTGCACGCGATTCTGAAAGAGCAGGGGAAGCTTGGCGATGTGAAGTTCGCTTTTGGCCTGAGCCTCGGCGAAGTCACGGCGTTGACCGCCGCCGGCGTGTTTGATTTTGCCACCGGCCTCAAGGTTGTCGCCGAACGCGGCCGCCTCATGCAGCTGGCCTGCGAACAATCGACCGGCAGCATGGCTGCGATTCTCGGCGAGGAACGCCAGACGATCTATGATCTCTGCGCCGCGTTTGATATCGAGGCCGCCAACTTCAACGCACCCGGCCAGATCATCGTTTCCGGTGAAAAATCCAAAGTCGAAGCCGCCGTCGCCGCCGCCAAAGATCGTGGCATCAAAAAAGTGATCCCGCTCAACGTCGCGGGCGCTTACCACAGTCGCTTGATGGAACCCGCTCGCGCTGCGTTCGCCGCGTATTTGCAAGGCATTACGTTCAACGCCCCGGCCGCTGGTGTCACGGTGTTCACCAACACCACCGGCCAGGCTGTCAGCGAACCCGCCGCAATCCGCGAGGCGTTGGTCAAGCAGGTCGTCTCCTCGGTATTGTGGGAAGATTGCATGCGTTCCGCGGTCGCGGCAGGTGCGAGCGAGTTCTGGGAGCTCGGGCCGGGCGGCGTGCTGGCTGGTCTCGCCAAACGCACCGACAAGGCCTGGGTCGTGAAGAGCTTCTCCGAGTTCTCTGATTTGGGGGCTTGAATGCCGTCGGGGGCGGCCACACGCTGGTCCCTTTACTCAATTTAACCGCATCTGCATCCCACGTCGGTGGGATTCCTTAGCTCGCCCGCATGGACGTCTCTCTTACTCGTAATTTCTGCATCATCGCTCACGTCGACCACGGCAAGACGACGCTCTCCGACCGCTTGTTGGAATACACCAACACGGTCGCCCATCGCGTGCTCACGGATCAGCACTTGGACTCGATGGACCTCGAGAAGGAGCGCGGCATCACCATCAAGAGCCATCCGGTGACGATGCACTACCCGGCGAAAGACGGGCTGGTCTACAAGATCAACTTGATGGATACGCCCGGCCACGTGGACTTCGCCTACGAAGTTTCGCGCTCGCTGGCAGCCTGCGAAGGCGCGGTGCTCCTCATCGACGCCGCCCAAGGTGTCGAAGCCCAGACGGTGGCCAACGCGCACCTCGCGACCGCCCAAGGCCTAAAAATCATCCCGGTCATCAACAAGATCGACCTGCCGTCCGCCAACCTCGAGCTCTGCATGACGCAGCTCGAAGACATCCTTACGATTCCCGCCGAGGAAGCCATTCTCGCCAGCGGCAAATCAGGCATTGGCATTCAGGATATTCTTGAAGCCGTGGTCGCCCGCGTGCCGCCTCCGCGTTGGTCGAACCATCCTGCAACGCGCGCGCTGGTGTTCGATTCGCTCTACGATTCCTACCGCGGCGTGATCACCTACGCACGCGTGTTTTCCGGCGCGGTCAAGGCCGGCGACCAGATGCTCTTGATGAGCAACAACCAGAAATCCGAAATCAAGGAAGTCGGCGTCTTCACTCCGAAGATGACCAAGATGGATGTTCTCGGTGCCGGTGATGTGGGCTACGTGATTTCCAACATCAAGGACACGTCCGAGATCAAGATCGGCGACACGCTCACGCTCACGAAACAGCCCGCAACCGAAATGTTGCCTGGCTACAAACAGGTTCGCCCGATGGTGTTCTGCGGCCTGTATCCGCTCGAATCCAACGACTACGAAAAACTCAAGGCCGCCCTCGGTCGTCTCCGTCTTAACGACGCGGCGTTTCTCTACTCGTCTGAAAGTTCGGTCGCGCTCGGCTTCGGTTTCCGCTGCGGCTTCCTTGGCTTGCTCCACATGGAAATCATCCAGGAGCGCGTTCGCCGCGAACACGATGTTGAGATCATCTCCACGTATCCAAGCGTCGTCTACAAAGTGAAGACGCACGCCAAGGACGACCTTGAGGTGGACAATCCGGTTAACCTGCCCGATCCCGGCACGATCATCGCCATCAGCGAGCCGACCATCCGCGCCTCGATCCACATCCCCAACGCCTCGATGGGCGACATTCTTTCGCTTATCATGGAGAAGCGCGGCGTGTGCGATAATACCGACACGCTGGACGGCAATCGTGTCATGCTGAGCTGCGTGCTTCCGCTCAACGAGATCCTTGTCGATTTCAACGACCGCCTCAAATCCATCACCCACGGCTACGGCTCGATGGACTACGAACTCGGCGCCTACCAGGAAGCCGACCTCGTGAAGATGGACATCATGATCAACGGCGATCCCGTTGATGCATTCTCCAGCATCGTTCACCGCGACAAAGCTGAAGGCAAAGGACGCGTGCTGTGCGAAAAACTCGCCGAGATCATCCCGCCACAGATGTTTAAAGTCGCGATTCAGGCGGCCATCGGCGGCAAAATCATTGCCCGCGACAATGTGAAGGAAATGCGCAAGGACGTGACTTCGAAATGTTACGGCGGCGACATTTCCCGCAAGCGCAAGCTCCTC
>JBEVND010000025.1:0-3144 GCA_040508285.1 Rariglobus sp.
TACTATCAAGACCGGCGCCAACACTCCCACGGCCTTCAATGGCGACCTCTACGGACTCGCCTACACCACGACGCCCGCCGTGCTCGCCGATGATTTCTACCAAGGGCCTCTCGATCCCTCCAGCATGCTCGTGCAGGATAATTTTCTCACGCCATCCATCGCGACCAACGCCACGGTCTCCACGTCCGGGCTTGGCCTCCTCGACTATCTGAACGGCGAACTCGAGGCCGCGCGCGCCGCGTCCGCGACCTCCGCCTACGTCTACCTGCGCGTGAGCGCCGACACCCTTCCGCCCGCCGGCGGTTATTACGTGCTAGGCATGCGCGAGGCCGGTGGATCGGCGATCCCAGCGATCAGCTACACCGCCGAGGCGGTGTCGGGCTGGAAGGAAGTCCCTCTCGGCGGTGGCGGCGCCATCCTCGGCGTCATCGGCGTGAAGACATCCACCGGCGGCGAGGCCGTCTACTGCCGCACCGATGTCGGCGGCGCCTTCCGCTGGAACGAATCCACCCGCGGCTGGAATTGCATCACCGACAAGATCATCGATCCCTCCGCCTTCGACGGAAACAATCTCAACGGCATCAACGGGCTCGCTGTCGATCCCACCACCCCCAACCGCGTTTACATCGCCGCGGGTCTTTATTCCACCGCCACGCCGTCCGGCATCTACATGACCAACGACGCCTCCGCGGCCTCACCCGTCTGGACTGCCATCAACACCGACGTTCGCTGCAGCGCCAATCGCGAGGGCAAACTTTTTGGCGAGCGCCTCGTCGTCGATCCCAACAACTCCAACGTCCTCTACTACGGCACCAACACCGCGGCCGCCGGCCCGGTCGGCCTCATCAAGGGCGTCAACAGCGGCGGCACTTGGACGTGGACCCACCTCTCTACGCTGCCCAACGGCACCGCGGGCAACGGCGTGACCTTCGTCGCCTGCGACAAAAACGGCACCTCCACGATCCTCTACGCCGGCGTCCACGGCTCCGGCGTTTATCGCAGCCTCGACGGCGGCTCGACATGGACACTCCTCTCGGGTAGCCCGATCAATCCCGCACGCGGCGCGGTCTCCCCGGTGGACGGCATGCTCTTCGTGACCGGCTACGGCAACTCCGCCTATTCCGCGGCCCGCACTGCCTCCGCCATGACCGCCACCCCCATCTCGGGCGCGCAGGCGCTGGTCGCCGTCGCGGTCGATCCGTCCGTGGCCGGCGTCGCCATGGTCGCCGACTACAAGAACGGCGACGAGGTCTGGCGCACCAACACCGGCGGTTCCGCCTGGACTCTCGTGAGCGCCACGCGGCGGGCCACCGATTACGACAGCTCCGGCCCCGCCACCTTCACCGGTGGCGATGCGTTCTCTGGCACCGACTCGCTGCTGATCGGTCCCGCCAGCTCCGACCACGTCTGGATCGGCGGCGGCCAAGGCGTCATGCGCACGCGCAACATCGCGACCTCGCCCTCGGACTGGTATCCCCTGCAACAAGGCCAGGAGGAGGTCGTCGTCATGGACATGGCCACCACGCAAATCCTTGGAGACGCCGAGCTCATGACCGGCGTGGCCGACAACAATGGGTTTTATTACACCAACACCTCCACGCGCCCCGATTTCCGTTTTAATAATCCGCTGCCTGGCAACACCCCGAGCCTCGATTTCTCCGAGGGCAACCCGACCCACTGGGCGCGCACGTGGGTGAACGCCGACGGCTTCAGCGGCGGCGGCGCGGTCTCGCACGACAGCGGAGCCACCTGGCTCGTCTTCGGCCAGGCCGCCCGCGCCGTGCTCGAGCCCGGCCAGGCCGCCGGCTGGGACACTTGGGATCTCTCCGCCTACCTTTCCCAAAACGCCGGCAAGGTCGTCACGCTCGTGCTCATTCCCAGCAACACGCCGTCCAACGCCACCACGCTCTCCTACAACTCCCGTGAGGCCTCCGCCAACACCCCCGAGTTGATCGTGAATGGCGTGCCCGTTCCCGCCACCGCCGACACCTACGTGGACGGCACGCCGAGCGGCACCCCTGTTAAAAACGTCACTAACTACGGCACCGAGACCTCGCTTAAAACGTCCTACGCGTGGGGCCAGGTCGCGAACAGCAAGTGGATCTACCTCAAGTTCGATCTCACCGGCGTCTCCTCGATCAGCAATGCGACCCTGCGCCTCTACCGCTCCACCGCGCAGACTTCCGCCGCCCGCGGCATCGTCGGCGTCTATGGCGCGGCCGACACCACGTGGGGCGAGACCACGCTCACCTACGCCAACCGCCCCCCGACCTACGCCAGCAATCACAATCCCGCCGGCGGCATCACCGACAACTACGACTACGATCCCAACTGGTATACCTCCGTGCGTCCTTCCGTTTACGCCACCGACGGCGTCACCCGCGCCTTCGGAGGACGCATCGCGATCTCGCCCGTCAACCCGTCGCTGCTCGTATGGGAACCCCAATACAACTACGCCGGCATCACCATGCCGCTCCAGGTCAGCAAGGACCGCGGTGTTACCTGGACCGCCGCCCGCACGACCACCAGCGCGGTAATCCCATCCAGAATCATGGACCGCTGGACGCCGCTCGCGTCCGTTAAAAATCTCACCGTGGACCGCGTGAACGGAACCTTCTACTTCACCAACGGCTCGGCCGGCGGCTCCGTGAGCCTGCTCTCCAGCACGAACGGCGCGACATGGACGACGCTGCCCAACTTCGGCTCCGGCGTTTACTCCGCCGTCTATCAACTCGTGTCCGCCCCGCCGCAGTCGTCGTCCGCGACCGCCAGCGACCTCTGGTTCGCCTACGACGGAGGTGCCTACGTCCGCCGCGCCGGCTCCACCACTTGGACCAAGATCACCGGCGTGGCCGCCGCCACCTGTATCTCGTTCGGCAAGGCCGCCACCTCGACCGGTTACACCGTCTTCATCCACGGCCGCATCGGCTCAGTCCGCGGCGTCTATCGCAGCGACGACGCTTATACGTCCGCCTCGCCGGCGTGGACCTATTACGGCACGCCCACCACCAACATCGCCACCTCCCTCGCCGGCGACCGCGAGAACTTCGGCGAAGTCTACCTCGGCACTGGTGGCCGCGGCACGTTCCTCTACACGCCATGAACCCCAAGATTTCTCATCACCTCATGCCTCGCCTTCGTTTC
>JBEVND010000030.1:0-3789 GCA_040508285.1 Rariglobus sp.
GGGAGCTTCTTTTTGAGGATGTTAAAACGCTGCTCCAAGTTATACGGCATGCAGGGCGAGCCCTTCACGAAACTGCCCGGTGCGAGGTCGGAATTGACGCCCGTCTGACCGTCGGCCTTGGAACCTTTCCCAATGGTGAGATGGCCGGCGATGCCCGCTTGTCCGCCGAGAACCACGTAGTCCTCAATCGTGGTGCTGCCGGATACGCCGGCTTGTGCGCAAATCAGACAGTGTTTGCCAATGATCACATTGTGGCCGATTTGCACGAGGTTATCGATTTTCGTGCCCTCGCCCACCACGGTGCGGCTGAAACGAGCACGATCGAGCGTGCTGTTGGCACCGATCTCGACGTCGTTTTCAATGACGACATTGCCCACCTGCGGGACCTTTTCGTGACGGCCTTGGACGAACTCGTAACCGAATCCATCCGAGCCGATCACGGCACCCGCTTGAATGCGCACGCGATCCTTCAAGACGCACTCGGTCGCCAGCGTTACGCGAGGCATCAGCCAGCAATCGGCTCCGATCACGGCGTTGCGGCCGACCAAAACCTGCGCCTGTAAATGCGTGCGCTCGCCAATGACGGCGCCGTCCTCGATCACGCAAAGCGGCCCGACGGTCGCGCTGGCGGCGACCTGCGCGCTGGCGGCCACGACCGCCGTCGAATGAATCCCGGCGAGAGGCTTCGGCCAGAGCAGTTGCTCGATGCGCGCACACACGCGGGCCAAGGCAACGGAGGGTTTTTCAACAAAGAGGAACTGCTGATCCGCGGCGGGTTCACCCACGTAATCGGCAGGCAGCAACACGATCGACGCAGCCGTGCCGGCGACTTCGGTTTTATACTTGGGATTACCCAAAAACGAGAGATCGCCCGCCTGCGCGGAGCCAAGCGAGGCAATGCCGCGCACGGTGGCGGCAGTGGTGCCTTTGACAGAAAGAGGCTGGACGATGGCCGCGATGTCGGCGGCGCTAAAAGCGAGCTGCATACCCCGTCGACCGTGGGCCAGCGCTTACGGCAAGGCAAGCCGGCGGGATCGAGGCACAAAAAAACCCCGCTCTCACGAGCGGGGTTTTTAAGAATTCGATCAACCGACCGGTTACTTCTTGGCGCCGGGGAAGGAAACCGAAGGGGCGCCCGAGCCGGAAGCGGCGGGAGCAGCGGAGGTGGAGGCCGCGGGAGCAGAAGAACCGGAAGGACGGTCCTTGTTGATCTCCTTGGCGACTTCCTCGGTGATGTCGAAGGAAGGATCGAAGTAGAGGATGCTGGAAACGCCGATGAGGGACGGGCCGGACTTGTCGATCAGGAGCGTGGCGCCCTTTTTCTTGGCGATTTCAACAGCGGTCTTGCTGATCTCTTCGAGCAGGAACTGCTTGAAGTTGTTGATGCGCTGCTGGAGCGAACGCTGGGTGTTGCCACGGAAGTTATTCACTTCGGTCTGCTTCTTCTGGATGTCCTGGCCTTTGGCCTCGAGATCCTTCTGGGCCTTCGCCTTGGCGTCGGCGGAGAGAGCGGGATTGTTGGCCTGCTCTTTGAGATCATTGAACTGCTTGACGAGGGAATTGCCTTCGTCGTTCAGCTTCTGGAGTTCGTCTTCAGCTTTTTGCTGATCGTTCTTCAGTTTGCCGTTCTGCTCTTCGGTCTTGTAGTGGCCGTCATAAAGCTTGGCCAAGTCGACGATAGCTACCTTGGGCGCGGCAGGCTGCGCTTGGGCGGCTACCGCGAAAAGGGCGGCAAAAGATACAGCCAACAGGGATTTAAGGGAGGTCTTCATGAATAGGTGGATGAGATGAGAGTGTTAAATCAGAAACGAGTTCCAAAAGAGAAGTTAAACTGGCCGCCATTGTCGTTGGCCGCGTCGGTGGTGATCGGAATACCGTAGTCGAGGCTCAACGGAGCACCGGCGATCAGGAGACGCAGACCAAAACCGAAATTGTCGTTATAGCTCTTCGGGTTGAACTCGTAAGAACCGCTGTTCACGAAGCCTGCGTCATAGAAGAAGGCGAAGCGCAGCGGTTCCACGATATCGAGCGAGTATTCGAGACTGAGGAAGCCGTAGGTGTTACCGCCCACGGGAACGCGGTCCGTCGCCGGAACACCCGCGAGTTGCTTCGGACCCACGTCACGATACTCGAAACCACGGAGGGTGTAAGGTCCGCCGAGATAGAAACGATCGTAGAACGGCACTTGGGTGGTGTCGCCAAACGAATCGAGGACGCCGGCGCGACCAAGGACGGACAGCACCTGGTTCTGAGTGTCGAAGAGTTTGAAGAACTGCGAGCCGCGAGCCTCGAGCTTGTAGTAATCGGCATCGCCACCGAGCGCGCTGGTCGTGACTTCACTGATCAATTCGAGACGGTTGCCCCGGGTGGTGTTGATCAACTTATCGCGGGTGTCGCGCAAGAGCTGGAAACCGACCTTGGAGAGGTTGGTGGACTCCTCGGGATAAACGCCGGTGTAGCCGTTTTCGACGTCGTGGATGTCCACGATTTCGTAGCCATAGGAAAGGCGGCCTTCGACCAGCTCGAAGAGGCGCTTGCGGAGATAAACCTCAGCGCCGGTGCGGATTTCTTCGTAGTGTGAGCTGTTGTAGTCAGACTCCGAACGGAAGAGGGAGAACCCGAGCGCGAGTTGCTGCTCGAACAACCAAGGCTCTTCGAACGAGAGAATCGCCTCGCTGGAGCGCGAGCCGACTTGGAGACGAAGGCGGAACTTCTGACCGTCGCCCTGGAACATCGAGCGGCGGTTAAAGAGGTCGAAGTTGGATTGGGTCAGCTCGGCGAACACCACGGCGCGTTCGAGCGAGCTGAAGCCTGCACCGAAGGTCAGGTTACCCGTGCGACCTTCCTTGACGGCGATCTTGAGGTTCTTGCGGCCGGGAATCGTGGTGGTTTCCGGCGTGGTGCTGACCTCTTCGAAGAAGCGTGTGTTATCCAAGCGCTGCTTGGAGGTCTTCATGCGAACAGAGTCGAAGACTTCGCCTGGCCCGAGCGCGAGTTCGCGAATGATCACGATGCTCTTGGTCTTGGTATTGCCTTCGACACGGATGGATTCGACGTAGAATTTCTCGCTCTCGGTGATGCGGTATTCGATGTCGATGGCGCCGGTGTTGAGATTGGGTTTACGCACCAGACGGACGCGGGTCTCGATGTAGCCGTCTTTGCCGTAAGCGTCTTCGAGCGCGGTGACGTCTTTGTCGATCAACGACGGGGCGAAGAGTGTGCCGGTGGTCTGACGGAGCGCGGCGCGGAGCTTCTCGGTCGTGTTGATCGTGTTGCCGGTGATCTCGATGTCGCCGACTTTATACTGGCGACCTTCGATGATGCGGATGGTGAGGACCAGCTTACGGGAACTGGGATAATCGTAGACGACCTTGTCGGCGGGCACCTCGACATCGAGGTAACCCTGCTCGCGGTAGTAATCGCGAAGCTTGTCCAAGTCGTCCTGGAACTGGTCGTCCTTGAAACGGCCGGAACCGGTGATCCACGAGAAGATGGTCCACTTCTTGGTCTCGATCGCCTTGCGCAGCTTGCCCTTCTTGACGTGGTCGTTGCCGATGAAATCCACGCGGGAAATCTTCACCTTGGCGCCTTCGCTGATCTTGAAAGTCACGGTGCCGAAGCCCGTCGCGCGGTTTCGCTCGATGTTGTAGGAGACGCCGACCTGGTTGTAGCCGGACTTCTGGTAATATTCGCGGATCTTGGTGACGTCTTCCTTCACCTGACGCTCGTCGAGCGAGGAGTTGGCTTTGGTTTTGATCTCCTTGTCGAGGCGGCGGCTCTTGACCTTGA
>JBEVND010000036.1:0-4525 GCA_040508285.1 Rariglobus sp.
TTACTTTTTCGTCGTAGGCGTTGGAAACAATCACGCCGATGCGGCGATAACCCAGCTCATACAAACGGCGCAGCGCCATCGGCACGCTGCGGTTGTAGTTAAACGTAACGCGGTGCAGCGGCAGGTCGAACAACGTATGCGCGAGAGCCACGGCGGAAAACGAATCCCAATCAAAACCCGAGAACACTGGCGAGGGTGTGATCACGCGAGGGATGATGAGACCGGGCGTGCCGCGGCTAAAGAGCATGCGGCCCAGTCCCTCGGCGGTCATGCCGGGCTGGCAGACCCAGATCGGTTCGAGAACGTAGCCCAGCTGTTCGGCGCGTTCGCGGGCGCCGTGGAAATTTTCGCGCTGGTGGGGCGGCAAGTCTTCGATGCGCGGGCTGTCGGGGTTGGAAACACAGAAGGCGATACTCGCCTGATAACGTGCGGGCTTCGTCGAGCGAAGATGCGCCATGAACGCGGCGGCCAATGGGTTGCTCTTCCATCCCATTTCCGTAGCGACGCGCTGGATGCGCAGGCGGGTTTCCTCCGAGATGCGCGTGTCGTTGCGCAGGGCATTGCTGACGGTCGATTGACTGCAGCCGCATGCGGTGGCGATTTCTCGAGTCGTGGGGAAACGGTCGGCGGACATGCACGGAAAACGTAGCAGATTCGGCTGCGTTGTGAAGCCTCGGCCCATGCGTTTTTCTCATCGTTGTCGCACAGACGTGGTGGCGCTCACTTGATTTGTGGGCTGCTTGTGGAATCGTGGAGACGATCTTCCCGTGCGAACCGACCTGCCACTGATTGTCCACCTCGATGCCGACGCGTTTTTCGTGTCGGTCGAGTTGGCGTTACAGCCGGAGTATCGCGGGAAAAAAGTCGCGGTGGGCGGACGCGAGCGCGGGATCATCGCCTCGGCGAGTTACGAGGCGCGGGCGTGCGGCGTTTATACCCCGATGCCGACAGCGCGGGCGCTGAAGGTGTGTCCGGATTTAATTCTGCTGCCGCATAAAGGAAGTTACGGCGAAGTGTCGCGAAAGATGTTCGACCTCTGCGAGACGCTCACGCCTTACGTGCAACGCAACTCGATCGACGAGGGTTACCTCGATCTCGGCCCGTGTGGGCATCGAACCATTGAAGACGTCGAGCGGGCGGTGAAGGGCTTGCAAAAACGTATCTGGGATGAGCTGCAGATTCCCGTTTCGATGGGCATTGCGACAAACAAACTTGTTTCACAAATCGCGTCCAAACTTCGGAAGCCACGCGGCTTCGTTGTCGTGCTGCCGGGCGCCGAGGCGTCGTTTCTCGAACCGCTCTCGATCGGAAAACTTCCCGGCGTCGGCGATAAAACCGAGACGACGCTCCAGACGCACGGCATCTGGAAAATCCACGACCTCTTCACCAAAACCGAACGCGAGTTGGAGTCGTTGTTGGGTAGCGACTGGATGTCGTTTCTGGCGATGGCGCGCGGTCAAGATGACCGTGAAGTCCACACGGAGCGCGAGGATGCAAAGAGCTATTCGCAACAGGAGACGTTTTCGAAAAACATCAGCGACTTCGCGGAGATTGAGCGCGTGGCGAAGGGGATGATCGATGCGCTCATGCCATCGATCCGCGAGGATGGAAAGCGTGTGAAGACACTCACGGTCAAAGTGCGTTACGGCGATTTCACGCAGGAGAGCGTGGGGCGCAGCCTGGCTGAATCGAGCGATCTCGAGCAGCCGTTTTACCCGCTGGTGCCGGTGTTGCTCAAACAAGCGTGGACGCAACAACGACCGCTGCGGCTCGTGAGCGTAAAACTGTCCGGCGTGGATGATCGTCCGCGGCAACTCGACCTGTTTGCCGAGACCGACGAGAAACGTCGCAAACTCGCCGCGGTGCTCGATCAGATCAACAAGGGCAAAGTCGCCCGGGTTCAGCACGGACATCAGCTTCCGACGAAAAAGAAGATCGTGGAGTGATTTCGTCCGTCGTGACGAAATAACTACAACAGCATCGACTAAGTAATGCGCAGGGCTTATTAGTTGCTGGCACCCAAAAGCTAAGGAGCTCGTATGCTCCTCAATTGCCACGGGCACCCCGCTATGAACACCCCACTGAGCGAAACTGATTCTCTGCGCACCCGGCTCGAGACATCCCAACGTATCGCCTCGATCGGCGACTGGGAAAGCGACGTTCACCACGTTTACAGTAGTTGTTCGGACGAAGTGTATGAAATCCTCGGCGTCGCCAAGGGACTGCCGACCCTGCTCTCAGAGTTGTTCGCGTCCCGGGTTCATCCGGACGATGTTAACTCCATTGAGCAGCGCCAAAGGATCCTTTCACCCACGCAGAAACGGATTTCGTTTGATCATCGTATCATTCGTCCGGGCGGTGAAGTGAGGTTTGTGCAGCAACGCTCCGAACTCATCCTGGATTCCGCCGGTGAGCCGAAACACGTGATCGGCACGATCCAGGACATCACTGAACTCAAAGCCGCAGAGGAAGAGTTGAGAGGGAAATCGGCGGTGCTCGAAGCGCAACTCAACACGTCAATTGACGGTATTCTCATCGTCGACGCGACGGGACGTAGCGTCATCCAGAACGATCGTTTTGCCGAAATTTGTAAGATTCCAAATGAGCTGGTGGAGCTCCGCGATGACCGCTTGCAAGTGCAGCACGTCATGACGCTGGTGAAAGATCCTGAGCGTTTCTTGAAGAGTATCACGCACATGGATTCGCATCCAAATGAGGTCAGCCGCGACGAATTGGAAATGAAAGACGGCATGGTGCTTGATCGCTACACCGCGCCGGTGATCGGAAAACACGGGCAGTATTACGGGCGCATCTGGACCTTTCGCGACATCACAAGCCAGAAGGCTGCGCAGCAGTCGTTGTTGGCGAGTCAGGAGCGGTTTAAGCTCGTGGCCAAAACCATCGGCGACGTGATCTGGGATTGGAACCTGCGCACGGATGTCATCTGGCGGAGTGATGGATTTGAAAACACGTTTGGTTTAGCCGCGTCCGAGGACGACGAACTCCAAACCAAATGGGACTTACTCATTCACGAGGACGACCGGCAGCGTATTGCCGCCAGCATGCAAGCCGCCGTGAACGGAGCGTGGCAAACGTGGACCGAGGAGTATCGTGTGCTGCGGCGCGACGGCAGTTATGCGCTCGTCGAAGATCACGCCCAGATCGTGCGCGATGAAGCCGGCAAGGCGGTAAGGATGGTCGGTGGCGTGCGCGATCTCACCGAGCGAAAGAACTTCGAGGCACGTCTGCTGCGTTCGCAGCGCATGGAAAGCATCGGCGTGCTCGCAGGTGGCATTGCCCACGATTTGAACAACATCCTCGCGCCGATTCTCATGTCGATCGACATCCTCAAACAGGATTCCCGCGGCAAAGAACACGCGCACCGCATGCTGGAGATCGTGCGCGCAAGTGCCCAACGCGGAGCCGATCTGGTGCGGCAGGTTCTCACGTTCTCGCGCGGAGCCGATGGCGAATGCGTGGCGGTCAGTTTCCGCCATCTTTTCAACGAGCTGGAAAGCATCGTGAAGGAAACTTTTCCGAGTAACATCGAGATCGAGTTCAACGCGTCCTCGGAGCTGTGGCCGGTGATGGGCGACGCATCGCAGTTTCACCAAGTGCTCCTCAACCTGGCGGTCAATGCGCGTGACGCCATGCCCGACGGTGGCAAATTATCTTTCACGGCGGTGAACAAGACGATCAATGCGCAGTTTCCCGGTATCGATGCCGAGTCGCCTCCCGGTTCGTATGTGGAACTGGTCGTGACGGATTCAGGAACCGGCATGCCGCCGGAAGTGTGCGAACGCATCTTCGAGGCATTTTTCACCACCAAGGGCGAAGGCAAAGGCACGGGTCTCGGGCTGGCCTCGGTTCATGCCATCGTGAAAAAATATCGGGGCTTCATGAACGTGGTAAGCGAGGTCGGAAAAGGGACGACGTTCCGTATCTATTTTCCGGTGGAGCCGTCGATGCGCTCCGACACGCGGGCACCCATGGTGATCGAAAATCAGCGGGGCACGGGCGAAACCGTTTTGTTGATCGACGACGAACGCTCAATCCGCGACATCGCGCAACAGATGCTCGAGGGCTTTGGTTATCACGTGTTGGTCGCGGGCGACGGCATCGAAGGCATCGCGCTGTATGTTCGAAACAAAGAGCAAATCCGCGTCGTTATCACGGATATGATGATGCCGAACTGTGATGGCGTCTCGACGATCCGTGCGTTGCTGGGGATCAATCCTAAGGCACGAATCATCGCCGCCAGCGGTCTGGAGATCGATCACGAGAAAGTTCGTGGCGTGAGCGATTTCCTAGGGAAACCCTACAGCGCGGAGCACATGCTGAAACTCATCCGTGAAGTCTTGGACCGCCCATAAGACGAGTTCTCCGAAGGATGGGACCGTGCGCGCCGTGAAACGTTCGCACGTGTTGAGTTGCGGGTTGCGGACGTGGCCGGACGAGTGATTTTTAGAGCATGCCAGTGATCGACGCGCATGTGCATCTTTATCCGCCGGAGGTAAACCGTGAT